>CALFIC010000058.1 GCA_937876225.1 uncultured Chloroflexota bacterium
GGGACTTAACCCAACATCTCACGACACGAGCTGACGACAGCCATGCAGCACCTGTAGATCACCCTCGAAGGCTGCCTGATTTCTCAGACATGCAGATCTATGTCAAACCTAGGTAAGGTTCTTCGTGTTGCATCGAATTAAACCACACGCTCCGCTGCTTGTGCGGGGCCCCGTCAATTCCTTTGAGTTTTAAACTTGCGTTCGTACTTCCCAGGCGGTATGCTTACCGGGTTTCCTGAGGTACCCAAAGCCTTAACAGCTCCAGATACCGAGCATACATCGTTTACGGCGTGGACTACCTGGGTATCTAATCCAGTTCGCTCCCCACGCTTTCGCACCTGAGCGTCAGTATATGGCCAGTTGCCTGATTTCTCCCTTGGTCTTCCTGCCGATCTCTACGCATTTCACCACTACACCGGCAATTCGAGCAACCTCTCCATAACTCTAGTCGTGCAGTTTGGCATGGCGTCAATCAGTTAAGCTGATTGGTTTCACACACCACTTGCACAACCGCCTACGTGCGCTTTACGCCCAGTAACTCCGGACAACGCTTGCCCCCTCTGTATTACCGCGGCTGCTGGCACAGAGTTAGCCGGGGCTTATTCGCGAGGTACCGTCATTATCGTCCCTCACAAAAGGAGTTTACAATCCGAAAACCTTCATCCTCCACGCGGCGTTGCTCGTTCAGGGTTTCCCCCATTGACGAAAATTCCTTACTGCTGCCTCCCGTAGGAGTCTGGGCCGTTCTCAGTCCCAGTCTGGCTGGTTGTCCTCACAGACCAGCTACCCGTCATTGGCTTGGTGAGCCTTTACCTCTCCAACTACCTGATGGGCCGCAGGCTCCTCGTTTAGCGACTTGCGCCTTTCCTCCTTGCGGAGCGTATGCGGGATTAGCGTATCTTTCGATGCGTTATCCCCCACTAAACGACAGATTCCCACGTGTTACTCAGCCGTGCGCCACTCACCCCGAAGGATGCGTTCGACTTGCATGTATTAGGCACGCCGCCAGCGTTCGTCCTGAGCCAGGATCAAACTCTTCATAAGTGGTAGAACCACACATTTGCATGTGTAGAACCGCCCACGCTGACAGAAACATTATTTGTTATATGGTCGTCACGATTCAGTTGTGAAGGTGCGGAGGCGATAAAAAATTGCCGACTTTGCAATCGGACTTTTTATCTTCTCACTTGTTTTGTCGCCACTTACTCGGTGAAGTAAGTTCTTTTGGCAACGTTTGAAAGTGTACCACAGATTGCATCGCTTTGTCAAGGAGCAATTTGTTTTGACTTTCAGCAATCTCGGCGGTGACCGTTTCGATTGCGACGCCCCATGGCGGTAAAAAAGATAATACCATGGATTGAATATGTTTGTCAAGCGGAATTTCATATGAATTTGATATTGACTTAATCAAATCCACTATTTGTTCTGATTAATCACACACCATGATCACTATTCGTCTCACATAACATACTTTTCGCAACATGATTCAACAGTTTTTTATGATTGGAATCACCTAAATGGAATAAAAAATAGCCGTAGATTAATTATCTACGGCTACCGGGCTATGTACAAACTAGAGTGCGCGGCTGATTTTGGCGACAATCTCGGTAAATTCGGCTTGTGACAGCGATTTATGTTCCCAAAACTGCATCACACCGTCGTCTGTCCAGCGCGGAATAATATGCACGTGATAATGAAATACTGTCTGGCCAGCCGCCGCCCCATTGTTTTGCATGATATTGATGCCATCAGGCTGCAACGCTTGCTGGATTGCCGCTGCCACCCGTTGGGTGGTGCGGGCAGTCGCCAACAATTGTGCGTCGCTGAGTTCCGTCAGCGTCGCGACTTCGTTTTTGCAGATAACCAAGGTATGCCCTGGTGAGGCGGGCGCAATATCGAGGAAAGCCAATGTGTCAGCGTCTTCATATACCTTCAGTGCAGGAATTTCGCCATTGATAATGCGGGTAAAAATTGTCGCCATTACATGCTCCTTTACGTGGGCTGTTTTTTGGTGTTTAATTGCCACAATGCAGGAATCGGAAAGATGAACAAATAGAGATTGGGGAGCCACCATCCCAAATCAAACTCACCACGGAATGCCCAAAACCCAATCGCCATCCCACCGGCAACCATCGTCAAGGTCAGCGATATGGTTTTGAGTGTATCGGATTGATGTGGTCGCAACAACGCCCACAAACCAGTGATTGACGCTAGTATATCTAATGGGAAGAACGACCAGTTCCACGCCACCATGAGTGGATTGTCATGCTCCGCATACAGCCATTCGGTAGGTAATAGATGAAAAGCGACGGTAGTCCAATAGAGGATAAATCCGACATCAGCAATCCACATCAAGCGTTTCGTCCACATAACACCAAATTCCCTTACTTGTGACGCTCCCGCGCCAAATAACTCGTCAGCTGTGGCAACGACCACGTATTGATGACCTGCGCAGGCGTTGCGCCACCACGGCGAGCCGTCGCTACCCCTTGCTCGATCCAAGCATGATTGCTCACGTCGTGGGCGTCACTATTAACGCTAATCACCGCACCTGCCGCTAATGCAGCCTGAACCAATTCGCCGTCGATGTCGAGGCGGTCAGGGCCAGAGTTGACTTCGAGGGCTACGCCATGATGCGCCGCCGCCACAATTACTCGCTCCATGTCAACCGGCGCCCCCAAACGACCACCGAGGATGCGGCCACGAGGATGACCAATGATATCGACGGCTGGATGGGCAATGGCCTTAAGCAAACGCTGGGTAGCCACTTCAGGGGTTTGCCGGAGATTGATATGGGGCGATGCCACCACTATGTCCAGCTCGTGCAATATGCCGTTGGGTAACGCCAAATGACCGTCGACCAAAATATCAACTTCGACGCCGTGTAACAGGTGAAAATCAACACCGGCGGCGTGGTATTCCGCATTGACCATATCGATTTCGAGGCGTTGGGCGCGTAAACGTTTGCTGTCGAGCCCATTGGTGACCCCAATCAAGGCGCCATGATCGGTAATGGCCGCATGAGTATATCCACGCACCCGGGCAGATTCGGCCATCTGGGCGATCGAGCCGTTGCCATCGCTCCAGGTAGTGTGCATGTGCAAATCGCCCTGCATATCGCCCAGCGCCAATAGTGGTGCGAGTGTCTGTGGCGGGAGGACGTCGGCGATATAGTATTCACGAAGCTCCGGGGGAATCCATGCCATCCCCAGCAGCGCATACAATTGCACTTCATCGGGCACATCGTACACCACCCCGTGGCGGTATAAACCGTCACGGTCGAGCGTATACCCGTGGTGCAGGGCTTGTTTTTGCAACCACAAACGATGGGCATCGTTACCGGTATACATGGCCAAGGTGGCTCCCCACGTGGCGGGTGCGCAGACCTGGACCTCGAGGGTCATACCGTTTTGGAGGCGCGCCATTACCCGAGTCTCCTGCACCATCGGTTTGACCAACAGCGCGAGCGTACTTATCTGCACGGCACAGGCGCGCGGGTCGTGACTGACGACCACGATATCGAGGTCGCCAATGGTGGTTTGACCACGGCGTAGACTGCCGGCCCATGCGACATCGATGACGGCGGGCAGCTGGCGGATTTCGGTGAGCAAGGCCTGTCCCATTTGCCAGGCGTGGAGCAACAAGGTGCGTTCTTCGCGGTCGGCGACGGCATCGATGCCTTCACGGATGCCGGCCACAGTGCGGGCGCCAATGCCTTTGATTTGGGCTAAGCGCCCGTTATCGATGGCGTCGCGCAAATCGGCCAGTCCAGTAATACCGACTTCGTTGTAGAGGCGGCCGGCAGTGCGAGGGCCGATATGGGGCACACGCAACAATTCGCGCACGCCGACGGGCATACGTTCTTTGAGGCGGGAGTAGTATTCGATGTCGCCGGTCACAAACAACTCGGCGATTTTTTCGGCCATACCTTTGCTCAAGCCTTCGACGCGGTCAAGGTGTTGGTTTTGGTAGAGTTGCGTAATAGCCATTGGGGTATCGCTGACGGCGGTAGCGGCACGGCGATAGGCGATGACGCGGAAGCGATCTTCGCCGAGGATTTCCATCAAATCGGCAATAGCCGCAAAGAGTTGGGCAATATCGTGATTGGTGAATTCGTCAATATACATGCATTTCCTAAAAAAAGCGGCGTTGTTCGCTGGTTTTGCCTTCGCCGGCATTGTCGGGGGCGGTGAGGCCGAGGTGTTCGTACGCTCGGCGGGTCACCACCCGGCCGCGGGGGGTGCGGTGGAGCATTCCCAATTGGAGCAAAAACGGTTCGTAGACATCTTCGACGGCGTCCACTTCTTCGGCGAGAGCCGCGGCTAAAGTTGACAAACCGACCGGCCCACCGCCAAACATTTCGATGATTGAACGCATCAAGCGGCGGTCGTTTTCGTCAAGGCCGAGATGATCGATTTCGAGGCTGGTCAACGAGCGCACGGCGACTTCTTGGGTAATTACGCCATCGGCAACCACTTGGGCATAGTCACGCACTCGGCGGAGCAAGCGATTGACGATACGCGGGGTGCCGCGGCCGCGGGCGGCGATTTCACGGGCACCTTCGGGGGTCATCTGGACGCCAAGGATGCGTCCGGCGCGTACCACGATGTCATTGAGGGCATCGACCGAATAAAACTCCATGCGCTGGACGAGCCCAAAGCGATCGCGCAAGGGCGAGGTCAACAACGCCAGGCGGGTCGTGGCGCCAATCACAGTGAATTTTGGCAGGCTGAGGCGCAGATTGCGGGCACCGGGACCTTTGCCCACCACGATATCGAGGGCGAAGTCTTCCATGGCAGGGTAGAGCACTTCTTCGATGGCGCGATTGAGGCGGTGAATTTCGTCGATAAACAAAATATCGCCTGGTTGCAGATTGGTCAAAATCGCCGCCAAGTCGCCTTGGCGTTCGATGGCAGGACCCGAGGTGATTTTGATTTGTACGCCCATTTCATTGGCCAAAATCATGGCAAGGCTGGTTTTGCCGAGTCCAGGCGGGCCATAGAGCAGAGTGTGGTCGAGCGATTCGCTCCGGCCGCGAGCGGCATCGATGCTGATAGATATTTGTTCGACGACTTTTTCTTGGCCGATAAATTCTGATAAGCGCCGGGGGCGCAGGCTTTTTTCATCGTATTGTTCGTCGTCTGACGCATTGGGGGTAACGATCCGGGGCGGCTCAGACATAGCGAAACTCTCCATCACATATCAGTCGTACCTACTGCAGGTATTGTAACGTGAATTCGATTTGTCTCGCACAGGGCACACAACAATGACGGGCGCCATGAAATGACGCCCCTACTATCGCTATCGCGCACAGGGCACGCAGAGGACGCGGAGGCGTTTTGTTGATTGAGGTGCGCCGATGAAAAACTGATTGTGCGAAATGCTCTTTGTCTCGCACAGTGTACGCAGAGATGTACACAACGCGCCGTCTCATCGTTCGGGGCGCCGTCTCATCGTTCGGGGCGCCGTCTCATCGTCCGGGGCGCCATGAAATGACGCCCCTACGTACCGGCGACGACAAAAAAAGCGCCGACCAGGACAATGCCCAGCATGCGCACAAAACGCCCACAAAAAACGGCGCTGGCAAAGATCCAAAAGGGGACACCAAATGCACCTGCGGCCATCCCCGCCACATCAAACAAGGGGTTGGGTGGGGCAGACAAGGCAAATAACGCAACAAAGGCACGTACAGGGTGGGTCATTTGGGCGGCGACCCAGCGCGAAAAGCGCGTGCTTTCGAAGGCCTGACGGCCACTCCGGCCCACTGCATAGCCACTGATTTCACCAACCACTGACCCTAGCCCGGCAGCCAATGCCACGAGCACGAGGTGATACAGGTCGTGGTATTGTTGGGCGATGTGCATGACGACGGGAATGTATGGCACGGGCACGATGATGGTGGCAGTGGCGAGGGCAGTGACACCAAAAACCCCGGCAATTGCATAATTGCCGAGGATGGTGTAATCGATAGGGATGAAATAGAAGCCCACGTTTATAGCAACCATCAAGATGATCATACCGATGAGGGCATTACGACGTTGTGGCACGAAATCCTACTTTTTAGTAGTGCGCTTGCGACTCCGAATTTGCCATGACCAACGAGCAGTACCGCCTAGCACACCAGCTCCAGCAACTGCTCCCAGCCACGCCCATGGACTACCGGCAAGTGGAACCACATCAGATGTGATTAAAATTGCGTCATCGGCAGGTGCGGCTTCTGTTGAAGGGCTTGTCACCGCCCCCTTGAGAACATGAGTGTCAGCTGGTTGCATTGCGACTGCGCCAAACAATAGACAGAAGCAGAGGCTCATTGCCACCCCAAGGGTGGGGAAGAGTTGTCCGCCAGGAGGGCTAATCAACCACCAGCGCCAACCACGAGCTTGATGGAGGCGCTGCGGATCGATCCGGAGCGAGCGCGGTGGCTTGAGGGTAGGCATAGTGCGCATGGCATCTTGGGTCAAAGCCAGCTCAGTATATGCGTCTTGGAGCGCAACATCCGTTTGCATGCGTTGACGCAATGTAGCTGCATTGGTGGGTGATAATTCACCGTCGAGCAATGCGGACAATTGCTCCATATCTTGAGTGGTTAATGTGTGCTTGGTCTTCATGATTTCACCTACGTATTACTTTCAAGAGTATGACGCCTGACCCTCGGTAAGAGTTCCGCAGCCACAAGTAATTCACGTAATCGCGATCTGGCACGATTGAGCCGAGATTTCACGGTACCGATATTTATGCCTGTCATATCGGCAATTTCTTGGTATGACAAGCCTTGGATGTCACTTAATATGATGACTTCGCGTTGGTCATCGGGGATTGCCCCCAAGGCCCCAGCGATGGTTTTTTGGAGTTCACTTTTCATCAAGGCCGCTTCGGGGCCATCACCGGTATCGGCGATTTGCATGGCCGGGGTATCGTCGTCGTCGCGCTCGAGGTCGAGTGACACGCTGGGACGGCGTTTTTGGCTACGCAACACGTCGCGACAGGCGTTAGCGACAATCCGCATCAACCATGGCCGGAACTCACCACGGAGCGATGGCAAATGCTTATACGCCGAAATAAACGCATCTTGGGCGACATCGGCAGCAGCGTCAGCATCACCCAACATGCGTACACATAAATTATAGGCGCGGGATTGATGGCGTTCGACGAGATCATTAAATGCCTCTGTATCACCGTCAAGCACCAACTGCACTAATTGTTGATCTTCGTACTGCACCATAAAACTCTTGGGCAGGCATTATGCCTGCAACTCCTCACAATGTTCAACGTGAACAACGAATTTTTGGGTTTGCGGATCATACACGTGGCGCCGAATCATTACTTGGGTCGCCGAAATTTCTACAGTGTTGTAGGCACACATATGACGCTCGCGTCCTTTGCCACGCCGTGATGTCGCCGTACCAGCCTGACAAATAATCGTACCGCGCGCTAACGACGGCACCAAATCACGCGTGTGTCCCACATACGACAAATGAATATGCCCCGTCATGACCACATCTATCTGGCATTCGTCGAGCAAGGCGGCAATAGCTTTGGGATTGGCGACCCGATTACGCCGGCCGACGCCAGGAGGATTGACCAAATGGTGGTGCATCACAACGACTCGACGATTACCGGCAGGGGCACTAGCGGCAGCGGTGCGGATATGGGCTTGCTGGGCTGGTGAAAGATAGCCACCATCTATCGTCCAACCAAATGCCGTATTGGCGCCGATCAAGCTCACGCCAGCAAGATGCATCACCGGCATTAAATCGGTGCTGATGTGCGTGGTGTAATGCACGTAGGGATTGAACAAACGATTCCAGACATTATAAAGCGGTACGTCGTGATTACCGGGCACCACAAAGCGTGGTTGGGGGGTTTGGGCGAGCCATGCCGTAATCGTCTGCCATTGGGCCAGCTCATCTGCACGTTGCACAAAATCACCCGAAACCACAAATACATCGGGGGCATAGGTGTGGGCATCACGAGCCACCACGGCGGCAATTTCGGCGGCGAAGGGTGGTCCCGCATGAACATCAGACACGTGCATCAGCCGGATTGTCATTGTTGTTCACCTGACGGCACAGAGCGGCTTTTTTGGATGGCGAGCAATACAATCGCACGAAGCACCATGCCCCCACCGACAAAAATCGTCCCGACAAACAGGTACCGTACAATACCAAGCACAATATGCATACCACCTCATTACAAACATATTGAGATAATTGTAGCATACCATACGCAGTTTTTTTTAAAAATATGGCATAATAGCCGTGTATTTATCCGTAAGCCATGTATACATCTCTACGGCAAGGCTGTTTTTTATCAAAAAGAGGATACGATGCGGCGAATTGCCTACTGTAGCCCTATAAATCCCGTACCGTCTGGTATTTCGGACTATAGCGAAGATTTATTGCCATACCTCGCCCAATACGCCGATATTACCCTCTATCACGATAGTGGCGTCACGCCCAGCAATCCCCAGCTTGCGGCGCATCTCACCGTGCGTACCATCAATCATTTGCTTGCTGACCAACAACGACAACCGTACGACGCTATCATTTATCACATGGGCAACAGCACGGCGCATTGCCAAATCTGGGATGTAGCCCAACAGCTCCCCGGCGTGGTGGTGCTCCACGATTTGGTCTTACATCATTTCATGTTGCAGTATTATGCCACCCACCGCCACGATATCCCCGCCTATCAACAGCTGGTCGCACAACACTACGGCGCGGCCGGTGAACGGGTCGCCACGCGCATGCTCAGGGGCGTGTTTGACGATGCCGTGTTTGATATGCCCCTCTGTCAACCCATCCTTGCGACCGCCACGGCGTTGATTAGTCATAGCCAATACGTCGTGGATGCGGTTCGACCACTCGCCCCCCATCTGACCACTAGCGTCGTCCCGATGGGAGTACCACTCCTACCGGAGATCGACGTGGCGCACCTACGCGCCCAGCTCAAACTCGGCGACGACGCCTTTATCATGGCGTCGTTTGGGCATGTCAATCCCTACAAACGCACCGATCAGGTATTGCGAGCCCTGCGCACATTGCGGCGGGCGGGGATTAATACACATTATGTCATTGTTGGTAGTATCTCGCCCAAAGTGGCGCTCGACACCCTCGTGCGTCGCACCGGTACGGGTGGCGCAGTGCATGTGACGGGATATGTATCGGCCAGCGAATTCAACGCCTATGTGGCGTTGGCCGATGTCTGCATCAATTTGCGCCATCCCACGGCGGGAGAAACATCGGCCAGCCTGTTGCGCTTGTTGGCCGCCGGCAAGCCGACGTTTGTGACGGCGAGTGGCTCGTTTACTGAAATTCCTAATACCGCCGCCATCCATGTGCCACTCGACCGGAGCGAGGCCGAGTTCCTCGAGACCGCATTGTTTTTGTGTCAGCAACGCGCTGACTTCCGCGCCACACTCGCCGCCAACGCCCGCGCCTACGTGGAACAACACCATACATTAGCACAATCGGCGGCAGCGTATATGCAGTTTTTGGCGCAACACTACGGCTGGGAAGCCCCCTACATCCAGCGCCCGCTCGCATGGGACAACGCTGCTGACCAACTCACCCTGCCGGCCACATTGCAGCCACGCCGAATCGACAGTGCCCCACCCCTTCCAATCGTCGGCACCACCACCAATGACCCGATTGTCCGTGGGGCACAGCAGCAAATCGACCAGGCTGCCCAGACACTTTTTACAAAAAAATAATCACCCGCATGGTGAAGTAGCCACCACTCATATATACCATGCGAATCACCACACCCCTACCACATATATACGTGGCAGGGGTGTATTTATTGTGGCACAGGATATTCGTTACACGCGACAGAAACGAATGTAGGCCATCAATGACTCAACACGGCTTTGGTAAGCAGTTGGTTACTGAGGGTGACATGAGCATTACGGGGGAGCCATTGGCCATCACTGGTTTGCATGAGTGACTTCATGCTAAAACGCACATCGGGGGCACTCAGCCCTTTGGATTGGTAATAGGGATTGGTGGTGGCGACGATCGACAACGGCGCAGCGCTGTCGTTGGGTAAGTATTTCTGCAAAATCTCTTTGGCGCGGCGGAGCATATCGGGCGAGACATCGGTTTCACGCAGATTCATACGCCGAACCATTTTGGGCACGCGCGCCACGGTCAACAATTTCATGCTACCACTATGCGAGGTATGCCGAATCGCCGGTTGAATTTGGCTCCCTTTGACGGCGGCCCAAGGATCACCAAGCAGGATGAATTCAATCAACGTCTTCATGTCGACATCATCCAAAAACCCTTGGCGATCATACATGACTTGGGCAAATTCGAGGCGTGCAAAGTGGAGAGCCATCCCGATGGGCATCCCATCGGCGAGATAGCGGGTCATCCGTTCGAACAATAAATCGGCGCCGAGCAAGGGAGCCGCCGCACTGCCATAGGCATTGACCGTCGACCCCACAAAGGCCAAGGCTCCTTCGGACAACGCCTTGAGTGGTACTGAATTGTGGATAGTACGCCCGGTTAATTCGGCACCATAACAGGCTTCGCTGATGATAATCGCCCCGGCAACCACATTGCGCGTCAGGTGATTAGGACTGATGGCGATGGGCAAGGCACTCGCAGCGCCCCAGCCCGTGGCTGACTGCCCATAAAAGTGGGGCATGCCGGCCGCACCATGCAGGTTGATATAGACCACTTCGCGGCCGGCCAACGTGCGGGCGGCGAAGTTCTGAGCGGTGAGGGGGGGCGAGGTGAATAATTTAGCATCAGCGTGTAGATTCCGAAGCACCAATTGCGACGGTTCACGCCAGGCATCGGCGGCCACGCCGACCGCGAGGCGCTGTGCTGGAGTACTGCGAATCCGCAACAACGTCGCCAAATCAAACCCTGCTTGGCCTTGGTGATGGGCCTGGGAATGGTAGTGCGCCATGGACTCGAGCAGACCGATGAGTAATTGCGGATCATCGCTATCCCCTTCGGGCAAGCGCGCCACAATCCGTTGCGGCAACAAATAACCGGCGTCGTCACAGGCGTACGGATTATCAGACAAAATCTGTGGTTCATCATCGGGGATAGGGTTTTGTAGACGGTGGAAAGGAATGCATTGATCGCCCCCAATCAACACCAATGTGGTGAGTTCGCGGCCGCGTAACTGGAGTTGAGCGGCCATATCGCGCACTGCATCACGGATGGCCATAGCGTCAGGCGCAATCGGATTTGGTGCCGGGATATCAAGGATGGCGAGGCTTCCTGGGGCATCAATATACCCTGCTACCGCCAACATTCCTTGTTGGCGCAATACCCGACACACACGCTGGATGCGTTCATCGATAGCCTGCCAACCTGCAGTGCCAAAGCGCCGCACCAGAGCCGCGCGATGTCCCAACAACACATGTGCTTGGCCATCATCTCCCGTCGCCTCGATAACGGGACGGGTTTGCGGTGGCGTATGGTCGTGGGATGGCGAGACAGTCACAGTGGGGGCGCTATTGGCCGCATCAGCGGTATGCGCCAACACGGGTGCTTTGGTGGTGGCAAGCAAGTATTCGGCCAAGGCATGGATATCCTGATCCCAACCAATCATCGGCTGCGCGGTCAATGGCCATGGTACGGCATGCGGCGCAAAAAACGCCCGTTGGTAGCTTCCGTCAGGGTCCATGGCGGTAATTTGGTCACGAGTGACCGCGACTACATCATCGGCAGTACTCAAAAGCGCCCGCAAACAGAGCAACGGAAATTCCGGTTCGAGCACAAAATCATGGTGAGACAGCAAGCGTTGCGCTTCTTCGATGCGCTTGCTTTGGCGCAAGGCTTCGATATAGGCCCACTGCAAATCATTACGGGGCGGTGATGTGCGTAGTGTATTCCCTAATTCCACGACGGCCATATCTGCCATACCACGACGGAGATAAATCATTCCGAGCGCTTGTGGTACCGCGGTCGCCGCATCAGTTGGTACGCCATGGTCATTGAGGGGTGCGTTGCATACGGCGCGGCGCGTAGCCGCCGCAGATGCGGGAGCTTGCCCACAGGCGCTTAGGGCACTTGCCAAACCATGCCAGGCCGGTGCATCCATAGCATTGCGGGTAATCACCAAACGAAAATGCGAAATGGCCATGCCAGCCTTCTCGCCAACCAACAACGCATTCCCCATCAATATGCTCGGGATGAGCGCTTCGGGGCAACGGCGCATCAACGCTTGTGCGCCCCGCCACGCAAGGTGATAATCGCCATTGGCGATGGCTAATTCACAGGCGCGCCGTACATGTGCAAAGGGCAAGAGATCGGGCAATCGGGTATCTGGAGTGGTTGCACCATCGTTTACGACCACTGAACGGAGCGATACGTCGAGCGCTGGGATAGGTTGGGCATACCCTACATCATGTTTGCGCATTTCCATCTGGTAGCTCCTCTATCCCTTAATCCACGTCGCGGCGGCGCGTAAACACCGACAACGGCGCGACCATCGTCAATTCGTGCTGGGCTTCTTTGAAGTCCGGGCTAAGCTTCACCGCGCGCCGGAAGGCCGCTACGGCTTTTTGGGTATCGCTTTTTTGGCGATAAATCCGCCCAATCAACAGATAGGCGCGAGCAATAGTATCATCGAGATTTATTGCACGTTGCAATGCAGTAAACGCATCATCAACCAGCGCCACTTTCACGGCTAATTCGGCAAAACGCACCAACAACGCCGCATCCGACGGGAGATATTTCATCATTTTGCGGAGCGTTTGCTGACACTCTTCTTTTTGGTTGAGCGCATACAACGTCTCGGCTAAATCAACCTGATATGCCACCACATTAGGATTAATCGTCACAGCCATCCGCAAAAAATCGAGGGCTTCGCCGAAGTTTCGTTCATTGTGCGCAATCGCCGCCAACCCTACATACGCATCGACACATTTGGCATCGTGACGCAATGCCTGTTTAAAGTCGTTTTGGGCATCTTTGACGCGCCCTAGTTTGACTTTGGTTTGGGCCACTCGGCACCACGACGGAGCATAGGTCATATCATTGGCCAACGCCGATTGATAATGTTCGAGGGCAGTGTCGTAGAGTTTTTGTTCAAAGTTTACGTCACCCATTGCCAAAAACATTTCGGCCTCGTTGGTGAATTTGTGAGCGTGCCGCTTGACCACTTCGGCGGCGGCAGCAACTGGCGGTGTCTCTTTGGTTTTGGCGTGTTGTTTGGCTTCCATTTTCGAGACGGCGCGATAGTATTCCGCTTTGTCTCCATCAAGCAAAATCGCCTTGTTATATGCAGCCCGCGCCATGTCTTGGTCGCCACGTTGCTCATAGAGTTGGCCCAACTCGAAATACCAGGCACCATTTTTGGGATCACGCAACAAGGCCTGTTCGAGGTTGGTAATGGCATCGTTTATGCGCCCTTGCAAAACTAACAAGCGCGACAAGGCATACAACGGCGCAGTGCTTTCGGGGTCGAGGCTGGTTGCACTCAGATAGGCACTACGGGCGTTGTCGAACATTCCCATTTGGGCACAGACATCACCTAGCAACATATGCCAGGCAATCACGTCGTTTTTGAGGGTAATTGCGACCATCACTGCCGACCGGGCATCACCATTGCGGTGGGTTTCCATATACAGTTTAGCCAACTGGTAATGGTTATCGGGGTTGGCTGAATCGTAGCGTGTTGCGCGTTGGGCAGCGCTAATCGCGCGATCAATCCGTTGGTCTGTTTTATAGACATCGCGGAGCAACGCATTGATGGTGCCTTGATTCGGGAGCAAATCATTCGCTAACTCGAGCGCTGAGATCGCTTCTTTGAGCCGGCCATGCGTAAACAAGACCACACCGTACCATTGTTGTACCGCTGCGTTGCCGGGCATACTTGTAGCAGCACTGGCCAGTGCTGACAACGCCCCATCCAAATCACCAGCCAAATAAGCCAAACGCCCATAGATATATTGGTCTTGGACTGACAACGGTGCTACCGCCAACACATAACGTTGATCGACGAGTGCCGCCTCGTATTGGTGCAATAGCGCCAGTGACAGCGCCCGGCGTTGCCGGATGTGCGCTGCTAAATCGTTTTTGTCGAGCATGCTGGCGGCGGCGGCATCACCACTCAAGGGGCGGGGATGAACTTCGCCATACAGCACCAAGGCCGCATCAAACGATGCGATTGCGTCGTGATGCCGGAGCATCAATTGGAGTGCCACGCCACGCTCAAAAATACAGCGTGGGTTATCGCCATCGATCATCAAAGTACGATCAAAAGCCTGCATTGCAGCCGTCAATTTCACCAAATGCGACGGTGACGGCTGGGTAAATTCTTCAAGGTCTTTGGCAAGCGGTGCTTGTTGGCGCAACGCCATCCCCAAGCAGAGGTGATAAATCGCCACGCCATCATCGGCTTTGACTGCCGCCGCAAATGCGCTGACCGCCTCCTCGATTTCACCGAAATCGAGGAGCAAAATTCCATACATCAACGCCGAAGGTGCGTATTCATTATCGAGCTGGAAGGCCGTACGCGCCGCTTCAAGTGCTTCGTCGTAGCGTTCGATGGTACGGAGCACCCGTGCAAAGACGCGCCAATGTTCGCTCACCTGCCCTTGGAGCTCGACTGCCCGCCGCGCCAACGACAAGGCCTCATCGGTTTTGCCTTGGGCCAACGATACATCAGCGAGACACGCAATCGTGGCGGCGGCGCTCGGCAATTGCGCCATCACACGGCGTAATTCATATTCGGCCTCAGCGTATTCCCCCGATTGGAAATAGAGCATACCGAGGCGGTAAACCAAATTCAATTCCATCGGCACTAAGTCCACTGCGCGCACCATACAGTGGGCGGCATTGATGAAATCGTTGATGGATTCGTAGTCTTCCGATAATTCAACCCACCACTCATAGTCTTGGTCACGCAAGCGCACTGCCGCAATCATATGTGGGATAGCTTCACCACGCCGTTTGACCACACGCAACACCACCGCCAATTGATGACGGGCATAGGCATCATTGGGATTGAGTTTCACCGCTCGCTCTGCTGCTTCAAGTGCCCGTTGCAGATTGCCTTTGCGTTGCATGATTTGCGACATCAACGTCAAGGCTTTGACGTCGTGGGCATCACGGCGCAATGCCTCGAGGACATCGGCGGCGGCAGCATCGATTTGGTCGATGCGCAACAACAATTCAGCCCGTTTGCGCCACAACACCGGGTGATCAGCAGCCACCGCCAAGGCTTGATCGATTTCGTTAATCGCTTCTTTGTGCCAGCCGCGCTGGGCTTGGACATCAGCCAAGTCGGCACGCCAATGGTGCGCTTCGGGTCGTTTGGCGATGGCTTTTTCAATGGCAGAGACGGCACTTTTACTATCACCAATCCCCAAAAACGCCCGACCAAGGGTGTGATAATATTCGGCACGATCATTCAAGGCGACCGCTTCTTGGAGTACCTGCACCGCTTCCTTGTCGGCACCGGTATGATGCAATAGCATGCCCAACAAATAATGCCACCCGGCATGATCTGGGCGTTGTTGCACCGCAATCCGATAGCTTGCAATGGCCGACGTGCGTTGCCCCATGCCGAGGAAGGCGTCACCGAGCAAGGCATGATGTTCTGCTTGTGAAGGCGAGGCTGACACCGCTTGTTCGGCGCATTCACGCGCTTCAGACCAGCGGGCGCTTTTGGCGTAGGCGGCGCTCATGCGCGCATACACGGCAGCACCGATGGCCGGCGTGGCGTGACTGTTTTTGGCGTGCAGGGTAGCGCGGTCGAGGTCGAGTGCTTGTTGTAATTCGATAATCGCCGCTTCGGGAACACCGATGGCGATTAATACTTCCCCTAAACGCAAATGATGCATGGCTGATTTGGGCACAAGGCTGACTAACCGCTGTGCCACATCTGCCGCCTGGGTAAAGTCATCGAGGGCAATCGACACATCACGCAAGCCACTCAACGCTGATTCGTGGTTGGGGTCAATCGCCAACGCTTGGCGATATAACTCACCCGCTTCTTCGTGGCGAGTCAAGCCAAACAACGCTTCAGCGGCGGCCACAATCGCTTCCACGGCATGGCCATCGATACCCAACGCTTGGCGCGCCACTAGGAGCGCTTGTTCAAAAAATCCTTGGCTCCGCAATACGCGGCTCCGCTCACTTTGGACATCCACCCGTTGTGGTGCAAGCGTCGCCGCCGCTTCGAGCAACTCAGTTGCTTCGTTGGGGCGTTGCGTCGCTAACGCCATCCGGCCAACCTGCAACAAGGCATCCACATTGCCAGGATCACTTTGGTGGGCGCGACGGGCATGTTCATAGGCGCTGTCATAGTTACCATGTTGCGCCATCGCTTGACTATACGCCACCAAGGTTTGTGGATTATCAGGTTGCAATTGAATGGCTTGATCGAATGTCTGAATTGCGGCATCAATTTGGCCATCACCAGCCAAGGCTCGCCCAATCGCTTCGAGTATCGAGCCATTACTTACCGCATCGACGATCCGGCGCAAGGCAAACAAGGCTTGCTTCCACTCGCCTTCGGCAATGTGCAACAACCCTGCTTGAAACCATGATTGATCGTCCGGCGTATTCCACAATGCTTTGGCGATATAGCCCCGCGCGCGCTTGATTTGACCGCGACGCAACGCAAACCCAGCAGCGGTGCGGAGTAATTCAGCGTTATCGGCATGATGCAACAAGGCACGTTGCAACACCGCATCACCTTGCTCGAAATGACCGAGTTTTTCGTATGCCACCACTGCATCACGCAGCAATGCAATATTGTCACCATCAATCCCAAGAGCTTTATTGTAAATCTCGACGGCCTCACGCTGGCGACCAAGCTCGCTCAACGATTGTGCCATGGCATGCATATAGGTCGTATCATCAGGCGCCAACGTCACTGCGTTGCGGTAGGTAGCCAAGGCCGTATCGTGATCACCACGGCGCCACAATAGCGCTGCCAAATCACCATGCAAGGCAGCATGATTGGCAGATTGCGCCAATGCCGCACGTACAATCTGTAATGCGCCATCTGTATCGCCACGGCGTTGGAGCAACTGCACCAAATGACGTTGCGCCGCAACGTTGGTGGGTGCAAGTTCGATGGCGGTACGCAACGCCACAATTGCGGCGTCGCTATCACCGCTCGCATCACATACCCGGGCAAAATCGACATAGAGCGTATCGTCATTAGGATGGAGTTCTATCGCCCGTTGCAATGCCGACCAAGCCGCATGCCAATCGGACAACGACAAATAAACGCGCCCTAATGTCGCATGACTAGCCGCATCATCCGGTGCCAAGCGTAGCGCTTTGTCGAGATAATTCTGGGCTGCATGTAATTCACCCCGCAACCAACACAATCGCCCTAATTCTGCCAGCAACGCCGGTTGATCACCTAATTGGGCGACGGCGTGTACAAGGAGATGTTGGGCATCACTGGCCCGGTCCAAATGCTCTAGCACTTGGGCTTTTTGGCGATATAACAGCGGATCATCTGTCACATCACGCAACGCTAAATCAAATGCCTCTAGGGCTGCCGGATAGTTTTTTTGTTGAATATAAATCTGCCCAAGAGCCCGTGCCACATTGGCACCTTGTTGACGATAGGTATCAAATAAGCCCCGCAACACATGGGCCGCCGCATCCAACGACCCCAGCTGGCCATAGGCCACGCCTAATTGATGGCGGCTATGCAAGTCTTCGGGGCGGGTTTTGCTAATAACTTCGTACGACTTGACCGCCCCAGGCCAATCGTGGAGCATCGTCGACAAATCGGCTATCCGGCGCAACACATCAGTATCTTGCGGTTGCATGGTACTCACCAATTCGAGCTGTTGACGGGCCTGCCGGTATGCGCCTTCTTGTTGCAACACATCGGCAACTGCCAACCGCAACGCCGGGGTATGCACCCCTGCCGCATTCAACACCTCATCGACCCGGGTTGCATCGTGGTGCAATAATGCCCGCACCACTGCCCGCACCAAACCAAGTTCGATACAGCGACGCACCACAGCAGGGCGGTTTTCGCTCATTGCAAACACGAATCCGACTATTTCATCGTCTTCGGTCAATTGTGCCAGGCTCCAACTTGCCACCGGTTGCGTCAATAGCTGGGTCGCACTCACGACAGCGCGCAACAAATTATGCCGGAAGGTCAGCGTTTGCTGTTCGTAATCAAACAACAATACCCCAGCCCCCACCAATGCGCGCAACGACCCGATGATTGGATCACTCGTCGGTGCGCCCAACAATTGTTGTGCCACCAACGCCGTATTGACTACCCCAGGCAAGGCCCGTTGGACCACGTCAGCAAGTACCCATGGATCTCGCTGACCACCCATATCGCTACGGATACGCAGTAACCGCGCCAAGGCATCGTGGGCAGTAGCATCGGTGAGCGTCACCACCCCCTGCATCCATTCCCACAACAATTTACCCCGTAATTGCAACGATGATGATTGTTCACGTGACATCAATTGGATATAGGCACCCAACCAACGCGGCCGACCGGCTAACACAACAGCAGCGTCATCTCCTTCGAGTAATAGGGCCGCCGCATCACCACACTGCGTCCGCACATAGGCGATGACATCACGGGGAGGAAGTGGCCGCAAGGCACGCACATCAGCCGTACTAAACCATGGGCGGAACAACGGCAATGCCTCGCTCCGACAAGTCAACACCCAACGGGCCTGCGTCCCTAACGTGCTCATCAACGTGGCAATACTAGAGAGTGCGGTTAATTGAATATCACTGCGTAATTGTTCGAGTCCATCAATAAAAAAGACCAGCGAACGATCACTGAGTTCGCGCCATACTGGCGCCGATACCCCAACACTTTCACTAATAGTTTGTTCGATTGAATCACGAAATTGGGCCAAATCAACATAAATCGGTACCAACGGCATATTTTTTAGTTTTGTAGTGCGTTGTTCGTTGAGCACCACATTGGCCATCGTCATTGCCTGCAAGCGCAAACTACAACTTTTGCCTGCACCAGCGGCGCCTACCACCAACAACCGTGGCGATTGGTCAATGGCTTGGCGTAAGGTCAGCTGTTGACTCCGACCACGGTCACCGGTCTCGTTGGTGACAGACAATGGCGGAAGCGCACGCACCGCAGTTGTTGCGGGGTGTGCGATATACGCATCAAGGTATGTTTTAACCCACGTGGTGCCATTATTCATTACTTACTCACACTTGCTCGGCATCACGTTCAAGCACACAAAACCGCATCACCAAATCAGCAAACATCATCACGATACGTTGCACATCAACATCATCATGCGCCCCGCTCACAACCAATGCTTGTGGTGATGCCCCTGGACGATACACCGGTACCACCATTAATGATGTACTTTCGTGCACCACAAAACACAACGTTTCGCGCCGCAAGGCATCACTGATTTGTGTACATTGTGCTGTGCTCAACTGATCAATCATGTCGCTATCGGTGGGTGTTTGCCACAATGATTCAACGGTGCGATTCGGTCCCGGAGCGACCATCGCCATACCATCCAACCCCAGTACAGTAACCAAGCGCTCGCTAGCCGCAACCTGAGTCAACGGCATATCATGACTCTCTTGCTCGCGCCCAATCATCTGCCACAACACCTGCATTGCTTGTTGGTCACGCTCGCGGCGCTCACTATCTGCCAACATCAAACTGCGCATGCGCACGAGTACCAACAATTGCGCCAAGGCTTCGTGTTGCATCCGATCAAGTAGACTGGGATTTCGATGCACGACCAATGCACTTTGCTCATCCGCATGTGCCGATGTAATCACAAAGCAATCGGTCTTGCTACTCACAACCGGCATCCGTTCACCAGCCAAATAAAAATCAACTGCAGCCCCGACAATGTCGTACCCCCGGGTCCGTGCAGTACGCATCAATTCAGCATGACTCGTTGTTTCTACAATACTGAGATTTGCGTGTTGCCATTCGGCAAAACGCTCACTCGTCGTTTGGATAGACAACATCGGCACTACTTGATGTTGGACCCCTGTATATAAACAAATCACTGCGGATTGAATCATGCTACTCAACCACGCCACTGCCACACCCGCGATACATTGCACAAACAAAACCGTTGCCAACCCATCACTCACCACGGGCATATCCATCAATGCAACAGCCAACAAAATTACGATTCCTAGGCAAGTGGCGGCGATTGCGTTACGCATGCCGCCGGTAATCGCTCCAATCGGGATGAGTACCAGCACTACTCCCAAAATCGGGCTCATCACCCCGCCCGTACTACTGACAAGTAATGCGACTACCGCACCATCACCAGCTAAGCGCAACCAATACGGTAGTTCCATTCGTTGCTCACATACCAACATGAGCAACGTCAGTGCGATACTCAATCCCACCCCGATTTGCGAGCCGAGCGTACTCCCCACTAATGCACTTACCCCGATTGTCATCAACAAAATACGCGCAGCTACCGTCGCTTGGGCAACGATTTCTTGCAATCGGCGCTCTAACTGCGGCAGTCGCGATGGTGGCAACTCGTTGACAATATGTGGCAATCGTACAGACATCGTACTGCGCATTACCGTTGGCATTGATATATACATTCCACCCTCGCTTCCCGTGCAGGTGTATTCTGGTTACATTACATTTAGGTTACAACGTCTTATGCCATAGTATACGTATTAAGATGACAGTTGTCAAGTGCTTTGTAATCTTTTCGTAATATTCATCACTTAATTGTGTTTTGATTATGAATTTTTACGTACATTTAATAATTTAAATATTGTATTTTGATTGCAATTTTCCTCAAAATCACATATTGTCGTGTTTTTTGGTGACAAAAACGAACACTCCGACATTACCTGTCGAAGTGTTAGTTTTTACAAAAAGATGATATGTATGTTAACCGTTAACCGCTGGTATTTTTGGGGCCAGCTAATGGGGCAATTTATGGATTAGCCGAACCGCGGAATGTATATCACCGAAATCAACGGTGATCGGCTTTTTCGAGGAGCGCTAATACGGGGGTTTGCGTTGTATCAGTAGGTAATGGAGGCATATCCATTTGACAGCCGGTCGGAAGTGGGTTGGGGGGAGTCACACCAAAGTAAGCTTGCATCATTTGTGTGACGGCTGGGACAGCGATAGTGGACGACCCGTCGTACATATCACCGCTACCTTCGCTCAACATCACTACTTCAATTTGGGGATCTTCGTAGGGAGCAAAACCGACAAACCAAGAATGGCTTTGGCGCACGATAATCATCCCGGCGCCATTGGGATTACGCACGGTTAATTCGGGGCCAAATTCGGCGGTACCGGTTTTACCGGCAATCGAGAGTCCCGAGCATTCAACACGGGCGGCGATATCGACACCTTCGACCACGGCACGCCGCATCCCAATCCGAGATGTTTCATAGTAGGCAGGATTAAACGGCAACGTGCGCAACAATTCTGGTTGCACGTCTTGGAGCACGGTACCATCGCTCGCCACAACTGCCCGCACAATTTGGGGACGATACACGCTGCCATTATTGGCAATTGCCGCCCCAGCCATCGCTAATTGGAGTGGAGTGGCTTCGACATTCCCTTGACCAATCGCTGCATTGTACGTATCACCTGTCGTCCAAGCAGCCCGCAAGGCTTGTTGCTTCCAGCCAGGGGTAGGCACTCGGCCTGGTTGTTCGCCATAAAGACGGATTCCCGTCGTCGCACCAAACCCAAACGAGGTCAAGCCTTCGGCAAGGCGCGTGATTTGTAGGCCTTGCGGTATCGTCTGTTCTTTGGGTTGTAAATTAACGACCCCTTCACGGTTACCACCGGTAATCGACATGAAAAAAATATTCGACGAACGCATCAATGCTTCGGTGACATCAATCCAGCCATTATCGCGTGGCACTGAATTCGGGAAGCGATAGAATCGGTTTTCGACATATTGGTCTTTGAGCACCAATTGACCCGGGTCGCGTACCTTGGTATTGGCAGTAATCACTTTGTTTTGGAGCGCAATCACCGCATCAAACTGCTTGAGCGTTGATCCTGGAGGGTATTGTCCAGAAATCACGCGATTGGTTAGTGGCGCCAAGCGTTGATTTTCGGCACGTTGGGCGGGAGGTGGATTCAACAAGTCCGAAAGTTCTTGGCTCCGTGCAGGGTCAACCCAGATATTGTTGTCATACGACGGCCAGCTCGCCATTGCGAGTACCCGACCTGTTTTGACTTCAACAATCACGGCTGCACCGCTTTGGAGTGGCAAATAGCTCTTTTTATAGGCAAAGCGATCTGGCATAGTGGCACGGCGTTTTTCGGCGACATTAATCCAGTTGCGCAAAATTTGTTCGACTTTGCGTTGCAACGTGATATCAATCGTCAACACCAAACTATCACCATCGCGGGTCGGTTGCACAACTTGCGCAGCTCGCACAGGACGACCAAGGCTGTCAACAATGACGGCTTCAATCCCCATTTGCCCGCGCAGTTGATCTTCGTAGCTATATTCAATACCACTTTTGCCGATGCGGTCGTCATTTAAATAACGGGGGATACCCAATTCGTAGGGGTTGACTTTTTTCTGGACAATTCCGCATTCTACTGCATGCCCAATCGAGTCCAGCAATCCGACCACCCACGAACGTGCGGGATTTTGGCGCACCAATTCACACGACCCGACTCGACCAACATAACCAAGGATGTGCGATAGTGATTGGACTTTGCCACTAAGCGGATATTGACGCCGATAATCTTGCTCGATTACGACACCAGGGAGATTTGCGGCATTTTCTTTCAGCACCATGGCCACTACTCGTGGCACATCAGTCGCAATCGTAATTGTCTGGTAGCGTGGGGTATCGCTCATACGGACCATTTTTTCCACGGGATTTTCGAGGGTAAGTGTCTGCGAAAACTGTTCGGTGAGCTGCATGGCGTTGACGATGTCACGCGGCGCAATATTCCCCGTCAACCAATTTTGCATCGTAATATTATCAATACGCGGTGCAATCCCATCACCAAACACCCGAATCAGGTCATTGCGTAGCTCTGGGCGTTGCGCAATCTGTGTCGCCGGCGAAATAACCAACGTGCCCGTAATATCTAACGCACTACTGAGATCAGATAGCGCACTATCGACGTCACGTACCAAGGCCGCATCGTCGCTTTTGATTGGGGAATTCCAACGGGGGATAAACCGTACAACGGGCGCATGACGTTCGACGATTTGCGTGGCACCAAACAAAAATTCCTTATTGACGGGAATTTGCATCGGAAGCATCCGCTCAACCCGCGTAAATTCTTTGAGTGACACATCAGTGATTTTTTGCGCAAAACCATCGCGCATGAGCTTGTTTTTTTCGAGTGTGATTGCCGGCGAAATCGTCAGCGTATTGGTAATTCCCAGCACTTGGCTTAATTCGGCAAACACATGAAAACGAGCACTCGAGCCTTCTGGGGGTAAATCGCTTACACGAATCGCCACCGTATACACTGGGCTACTTTCCGCCAACAATGTTTTGGCATCACTGGCGTATATTTCGCCACGAAATGGACGTATCGGCACATAGCGCGTCGTATTGACCGTGGTAATATAGCGATCCGACTGGGTTTCGACGAGCTGTAATTGATACAAACGACCAATCAATGCCAAAAACACCAAGAAAACCACAAGTTTGGGGATAAACAAGCGCATAACGCACCTTTAATCACTGAATCAATACACATCAAGTGGTAACTCACCCCGTTGCATACTCCGCAACCACCGCAACACCAAAAACACCGGCAAGGCAGGCACCAAAATAATCAACAATTCAGGGATAAATACGACGGTAATATACGTCAGTACATTAAAGCTACCCACCAATAGATATAAAAGAATACCATTACAAAAATGATACACGACGCTCCCAATAATCACTGCAACAATCGGCAATATCCAGTTTTCACTGGTAATCCGTGATAACAGCACAAAGACCGTCACTACCGCCAAAATCAACCCAATACTATGCATCCCTAACCATGCGCCGCTCATGCTATCAAGGAGTAATCCACCATACAACGCCCAACGACTAATTGTCACAATTGGTTCAATCAATGTACGCAGCACAACCAAAAGGAGGAGTAAATTTAGCGATACACCAAAAATACTCACCAAAAATATTTTTTGGAAAATGACAATTATAGTCAATAACACGATAGTGCGTACTTCGTGCCATACGATTTCTTCTATTTTGTATCGTTGTGAATTATCCATACGTAATGCACCAATTCGGGATTAATATAGGGTTGCACATCAACGGCTTTGCTACGACCATCAACATACGCAGCTTTCGCAATACCGATGGGGATATCTGCAGGAATAGCCGCATTGGGGAGCGACGGACCATACAAACGGGTAAGGCCAGCGGTAACCACACTATCGCCTGCTGCGATTTCCGCTTCTCGTTCGATTTCGCTCATCTGCAATACGCCATTTGACTTGATATTTCCATGCAAAACACCACGTACCACAGCAGTACCATGATATGCTTGGACACTTATAACACTACTGTAGTCATCAATCATCGTGACACTTGCACTATCAGTATTGACTACGGATACTACCCCAATCAATGCGGGCGGGCTGCTTTGATAGCGTGAAATCACCGCCATGCCAACTTTGATACCACTGCTACTACCTACACCGACCAATGCAATGTGACGACCATCAGCGAGGGTTTGCACACTCACCTCAGCGCCAATCAATTGCCATGGGTGGGCTTTTTCGATGCGCAATTGTTCACGCAAGCGCAGATTTTCAATTTCGATTTGGGGAATTCGCAAGATCTGTGCTTTGAGGTCGCTATTTTCTTTGCGTAACGCATCACGTTCTTTGACGATTTGTTGTAAATCATGTGATCCTGCCACAAAATCGCCAGCTTGGACATTAACACCATACACTGCTGCGACGAGGGGCGTTAGACTATTGGTCAAATAGGCTCGTACCGGTGACAATACTCCTTGGGTATCGAGCAAAAACATCACCAGCGCCACAAAAAGCAGGGCGCCAACAATAAGCGCATTGCGCCGATAACTTGCGCCCCCACGAAAAGACGAACGATCACGCATACATCGACGCCCTCACACTCCACCCACGACGGACGTCGTGATTGCTTAGTACTTTACTCGACGAGTTCGTTGCGTCGACATCAAGATATCGCGATAAATCGGATTCTGGAATTCTTCGACCATTTTGCCTGCACCACGCGCCACACACGACAGGGGGTTTTCGGCAACATACACCGGCATGCGGGTCTCGGCGGCAATCCGGCGATCGAGACCGCGCAACAACGCCCCACCACCAGCAAGGACAATGCCATGCTCCATCACGTCGGCAATCAACTCTGGGGGTGTTTCTTCGATGGCAGAACGAATATCGGCCAAAATCGTATTAATCGGCCCCGAGATCCCCTCACGGAGCTCGACACTCGACACTTCTACCGATTTGGGCAACCCAGTCAGCATATCGCGCCCACGGAGCACTACTTTGAGCTCTTCTTCGAGGGGGTAAGCACTGCCCGCTGCGACTTTGGCACGCTCTGCCATGCGTTCGCCAATGTGCAAGTTGTATTCACGGCGTGCAAATTCGATGATGGCTTCGTCGATTTCGTCACCCGCCGTGCGGATTGAGTGATTGACGACGATTCCTCCCAACGAAATAACGGCGACTTCGGTAGTGCCACCACCAATGTCGATAATCATCGAACCGATGGGCTCATCCACCGGCAAGCCAGCCCCAATCGCTGCCGCCATTGGTTCTTCGACCACATAGGCTTCACGGGCATTGGCATTGAGGGCGGCATCGCGGGCGGCACGCATTTCTACTTGCGTGACACCGGAAGGAACCCCGATAACCACCCGTGGCCGAGGTGAAATCAATCCAAACGAGCGGTCGTGGGCTTTTTCGATGAAGTGTTTAATCATCTTTTCGACCACATCAAAATCGGCGATTACGCCGTCTTTGAGGGGACGCACCGCAATAATGTTGGCAGGCGTTTTGCCGATCATTGCCTTGGCTTCCGCACCGACTGCAATTACCTGCTTGGTTTTGCTGTCGATCGCTACCACCGAAGGTTCGCTAATCACAATCCCGCGCCCCCGCACATGCACCAATGTATTGGCAGTACCGAGGTCGATACCGAGATCCCGACCAAAGGCACCAAATAATGAATTAAGTGGATTAGAAATTCGCACTGTACGTACCTCTATTGTGTTGCACCGGTAATACCGCTACAACATCATGTCGCAATTATACCTTATGAGTCTCACGAACGTGCGTTTATTGTTCTTCAAATACTGCTTTTACGCGAAACATTCCTTGTTGCACATCAGCACTATTAGCCAACGCAGCTTCACGCCCTAATGAGGCACGATTGGCATCATCACGCAACGCATTCACCAAATCAGTAACCTGTGCAGTTGGTTCGACACCTGCCACATCGACGGCTTGCAGTGCACTCACGTGCTCCAGAATACGCGACAATTGGGCTTGCATACCATCAATTTCGTTATCGGTGAGGCGTAATCGCGCCAAATCAGCAACTCGCACCACATCAGCCCGTGTTAATGCCATCTGTCTACCTCATTTACACTACACAAACACGCCCTACCATATGTTTCGCATTGTATGTACAATGTGATTCGTAAGTGTATGCATCACTCACAAGAAACGATACACGTACTACTATAGTACCACACTCATATCCACATCAAACACCAACCATATCGACGCTCCCCTTGCGTGTATTTAATTGTCTATTTTGGTGGCCGTTGCAATGATTGTCCCGGTTGCCACCACGAGTGGTGTGGGAGTAATAACCGGTGTGGCGACCACCGTCCCCGTCGCTACCGGCGTCCCCGACACAATGACATTCGTTACAAGCGGTGTAGACATACTACTCACTGCATTGCCGCGTTCGAGCTGCACCACGGGAATATCACTCATCAAACGAATATCTTCGGGGATCCGCAATTGTACTTGGCGCATGGTATTGCCATCATCCCACGTCCCCACACTCACCTCTGCATGAATGTTGTTTACCGATCCGCGTTGTATGGCTCCTGGACTCACAATCACATCAATCATTACAATCGCAGGATTGGCACGCACCACAAAATCCGCTGGGACATCACGAATTTCAATCATGACGGGCACACGAATACGTACTGATTGTTGACTTTGCTCGATAATCAATCCTACCTCGACATTTTTTGCCGTCACATCTAACGGCAAAATCCCTTCTGGGAAACTAATTTCTACCGTACGTGAAACCGATTTCGTCAGGTCATTGATGTCAATAGGGATTGTTTGTACACTAGTCGTTTTTTCAAGAATTTGCGAACTCCCCGTAATCGACACGAGCAAGGGATTCACGCGCACATCGCGTAACCGAAATCCGGCAGCCACAAACCCAGTAACTTGCGGCAATACCACTACTTCTTTGGCACCGATTTTTTGCTTAATTTCAATCGACACATCGACTTTGTCTGGAGTAATCGTCAAGCCGTTCATTACATTATCAGTACTATCAATCAACGTTACTGGTAACGAATTGGTATAACTTGCTGTCACAGACCCGTTGATTTCGACATTTACTCGTGCTTCTTTGATACGTTTAATTAACGTTTGTGGTCCATAGACGGACACCGTTTGTTGGGCAAGAGGAATTGTCGGTGCGAGAACTTCGACTCCAATGCCGGGATTACTAAATTGTTGACTATTAATCACCACCGGTATCGTAATTGTTTTGAGCATATCGATGCGCACATCCAACGGCTTTGTTGAATATTTAAATGTCATATACCCAATATCATTTCGGGTTGACGAAACCGCAATCGGAATTTTTTGGAGTGCCACTGTGGCATTGGTCAAATCAACCACTGCGTGAATATCGCCATCACGGAGCTGGCTCAAGGTGTTTTTGGCAGCCCATACTTCAACTTGGGTCGTACCCAATGACGGTTGAATCAAGCCATTTGCATCGACAATCACCGCATCGACTGGCAAATTGCGTACTTCAATCGGTACATCATATATTTTGTGATCTTCGGGATTTTGGGTGACGGTAACAAATCCCCACAATGCCAACGCCGCCAAAAACGACAACCCCAACCGTACCCCTGCAACGGATAAACGAATCATGCCATCACCTCACGGCCCGTTTCGGTATCAATCCGCAACAACTCAACCAACAACACGCCAATCCGTTCTTCGTTGAGTTGGCTAATCATTTGCCCATCATGAAACATCGTCACCGCGCCGGTCTCTTCGGATACCACCACCGCTACGGCATCAGACTGCTCGGTAATCCCACGAGCGGCACGGTGGCGGGTACCATAGCGCCGCACACCACCCATTTCTTCGCTTAGTGGCAACACCACATTGGCCGCCAAAATCCGTTCACCACGAATCAATACTGCCATGTCATGGAGCGGCGCATTGGGGTGAAAAATAGCCATCAATAATGGCACACTCGTGCGTGCATCAAGGTGAACACCACGGTCGGCATAATCTTGGAGCCCCACATTGCGCTCTAGTACCATCAAGGCACCAATCCCTTGTTGTGACAACAACATGGCACTGCGTGCTACAGTTTTGATCATTTGTAACCGACCACTATCATCATTGCGACGCCGAAAATTCGTATACCACAAGCGATTTGATTGCCCTAATGTCTCAAGTAACCGTCGTAATTCAGGCTGAAATACTACCGGAATCGCAACTACTAATGCGGGTTGTAAGGCATGTACGACAA
Source organism: uncultured Chloroflexota bacterium (assembly GCA_937876225.1). Taxonomy (GTDB): domain Bacteria; phylum Chloroflexota; class Chloroflexia; order Chloroflexales; family Roseiflexaceae; genus UBA965. Next base: position 28,716 of record CALFIC010000058.1, read on the forward strand.
TCCAACGAATTGTCTCGAATGGCGACAATGCCAGCACAAATACCAACACCACAATCACCAAAATCCCTTGGATTAATTGGACTGCCCGCGTCCCCCACATCGTTTTCAAAATCCAATAAAACAACCCCGTCACCAACGCAATGTCGATTAACGGCACTGGGCTAGTAAATGGGTTTAAGCGTGCAAATAAGTGAATTATCTGATTCAGCCAATCGGATTCAGCAAACATAGTATTTGATATCCCGCATCAAAAATAACCGTTCGGTTTGTATTTACTACGAATTGTAGCATAGTTTACAATTAACGTACACCACTCACAAAAGTAAATGTACAATCGCAAAAATCTACGGACGGCGTGGTGGGCGTGGGGATTTACGCCGTTGGGCGGGTGGCAGGCGGCGGTAATCATCGCCATCCATGATAATGAATTCTTCGCAAATCGCGCGGTCGCTCATCCGTGAAAAAATCCGCGGTTCGATTTCTTCGGGGCGCCGGTTGCTGGTAATCACCGTCGGCATGCGACCGTTGTAGCGATGATTAATAATTTGAAAAAGCTTTTCACGGGCCCAAGGGGTGGTGTTTTCGGTACCTAAGTCATCCAAAATCAAAATAGCTGCATCGCGAATCAACTCAAAGCGTTGATCGTACTGCACTTCACTGGATGGTCCAAAGGTTGAACGCAGATGATCGAGCAGATCAGGGACCACTGCGAACAACACGCGATAATTTTGTTTGAGTAATTCGTTGGCGATCGCACTGGCCAAATGGGTTTTGCCGACGCCATAATTCCCAAAAAAGACCAACCAGCCGTCTGGTTTTTTGGCGAAATCGACTGCCCGCATAAACGCCCGTTTGACCCCGCGCATGTCGGTATCAAACGTCTCAAAGGTTTTGTCTTGGAAGGCACTGAGATTGCTCATTTCGAGCAAATCATTGGCGGTACGGCGGGCACGATCGGCTAATTTACATTTACAGGGGACGAGCATGCCAAAACGCGGGTGCCCAAAGGGCACCGCTTCTTTGTAGTAGCCGATTCCACCACATTCAGGGCAACGGTTCGAGGTCACTTATATCACTCCCCCGACGAAATAAATCGCCATAGGCACCATCAGTATAGCGGGTTACATCAATTTCTGTACCGGGGCCTACTGGTGTGGCATCACCACGACCATCTTTGCTCCAGCGGGCCAGGATTTTGGCGATATAGCGCCACGAACGGACGTTTGCAAGCACTGCCTCACGAATTGCGTCAGGCACCCACGTGGCTGGGTATTGGGCCTCGGCACGTTGTAATTCGGCCAAAATCATCGGTGTCACCACCCCGATATGTTGCTCATACACCGCCACAATCGAGGGGACGGGCATCAGTACTACCGGCGATTCACCCAGCTCTTCGTGCCGTTGCGCCCACGCCGCATTAGCAGTAGTACGCACCAAATACCAGTTTATCGCCCGCCCATGGGTGTCGGGACGCACCACATGAATAATCGTTCCTCGTTGCACCGCCAACCCCAAGCCTTCGGCCAACAAATCACTGGGGCGGGCATGCACAGCCACCACCTGTAAACTCTGCGCCAAAATTTCATCCGCAACCAATGCATCCCAACTTACCCGCCGCGGTCGACTCGTTTGGCGTGTCACCAGCGCAAACAGATGCAACGTGACTTTGAGCTCGAGCATGCTGGTAATCTGCGGCAACACCCGTGTAATAAAATCTGCCGGCAGTGGCACAAGTTGCGTGGAGTCATTGGCCATCGCTTAGTACCCCTCGGGCGCGCGGTACGTCAAGTCGGCAAAGCGCGTCGTCGATGGATCAAAGCGCATATTGACGACCCCCACGGGACCGTTGCGATGTTTGGCGATATGGATTTCGGCAATGCCTTTTTTGTCGCTGTCTTTGTTATACAACTCATCGCGATAAATAAACATCACAATGTCGGCGTCTTGCTCAATCGACCCCGATTCACGCAAGTCGCTGAGCATTGGGACGTGACTTTGGCGCCCTTCGACGGCACGTGACAACTGCGACAAGGCGATGACGGGCACGTTGAGCTCACGTGCCAAGGCTTTGAGTCCGCGCGAGATTTCGCCGACTTCTTGGACGCGGTTTTCTTTACCCCGCCCCGACATCAACTGCAAATAGTCGATGATAATCAGACTTACACCGTGTTGCGATTGCAAGCGCCGTGCTTTGCTGCGCAACTCCATGATGCTAATACCAGGGGTATCTTCGATGTAAATCGGTGCTTGGGCCAACCGCCCCATGGCATCAAATACGATTTTGAGCTGATTATCAGGGACTTGCCCGAGGCGCAAACGATGGGTGTCGATCTGGGTTTCCATGGCGATCAAACGCTGCACAAGCTGTTCACGACCCATTTCGAGGCTAAACACGGCCACCGTATTGGAGTAGTACATGGCGACGTTATAGGCCAGACTCATAGCAAACGAGGTTTTGCCGGTACCAGGACGCGCCGCCAAAATAATCAAGTCGGAGCGTTGCAAGCCACCAGTAATCTGGTCAAAGTCACGGTAGCCAGTCTGCACCCCCATCACCTCGCCACGATGTTCTTGCAGGTAATTGAGTTGTTCGTAGTAGCTATCAACCACCGACGAAATATGCACAAAATCTTGCGAGGTGCGTTTTTGGGCAATATCAAACAACAAGGCTTCGGCTTTGTCGATAGTCTCGTCGATTTCGATTTGTTCGTTATAGCCCAAGGCGGCAATTTGGGCACCGGTATTAATCAAGCGCCGCAAAATCGCTGTCCGTTCGACGGTACGGGCATAAAACTCGACGTGATACGAGGTCGGCACCCCTTCGACTAATTCACCGAGATAAATGACGCCCCCTACTTGGTCGAGATGCCCGCGCCGACGGAGTTCTTCTGAGACGGTACGGGTATCGGGGGGGACGCGGTTATTGAAGCAGGCCAGCATTGCTTCATAGATTTGGCTATGACGCTCAAGATAAAAGTATTCGGGCTTGAGCCAGGCTGCAATGGCGGCCAGCGCATCACGATTGAGCAATACCGATCCCAACGTCGCACGCTCGGCGTCAACATTGCTTGGCAGCGTTGGTTGTGTCATAGAAATTGCTCCTCGTAAGGGGAATAGTAGCGCAACATGCCATGCCTAAAATAGGCATGGCATAGAGAAATAACGAAGCGCGGAATAGGACAAAGACGACTAGGCGTCTTCGCCAGCAGCCGTAACGGTTACCTTGACAGTCGCTTCCACACCCGAAATGATGCGATAGCTGACATCAAAGGTACCAACACGCTTGATGGGCTCGTCCAACACAATCCGGCGGCGGTCGATTTCGACGCCCACGGCGGCATGCAACTTATCGGCGATGTCCGAGGCAGTCACTGAACCGAACAACCGCTCGTTTTCACCGACACGCTCCACGAAGCTCAACGACACCCCACTGATGCGTTGTGCCAATTGCTCAGCCTCGGTGCGCAATTCAGCTTCACGCTTACGCTGTGCCGCCAAACGCTCTTCGGCTTGCTTGATGGCACCACGGGTTGCAATCACTGCAAAGCCTTGGGGCAACAAGTAGTTGCGTCCAAAACCACCCGAAACTTCTTTAATTTCACCTGCTGCACCAACATTATCGATTGTCTTGGTCAGCAATACCTTCATCTTCGTCGCCACAATTGGCTCCTTATCCCGCTCACGTAACACTCTATAGCGCTACGTCACAGACAATAACCTATGCCTGACACAACGTGCTCCCCCCATATTACCACAGCGAATGGTGAGGGTCAAACCGAATTTGTAATTGGTGGACGCTGGTGTATGGCAATTGGGAACGTTTATCCATTGGTACCACGACAAAACCACGGTTATTATATGCGCAAGGGCGTTGCCCTGTGCTATTGAATGCCGCCCCGTTGGGGCATGGGGAACATTCATCCTGTTGGGGCATGGGGAATAATCATCAACGTCGTGAAGCCACGACGCGACCGGGAGTATTGCATGCGCAAGGGCATTTTCAATTCTCTGCGCTAATAGTGGCAAATCATTGGATAATACTTATATGTCACACACCACGACCATTGCTTGGGCACAAATCGTGGCGGCATTACCGCCGCGCATCAGCGAAATCCTCATCCACCTGCACACCATTGCGACGAGCCATGGTGCAACTCTCTATATTGTCGGTGGCGCGGCCCGCAGTGTCTTTACCCAAGACCTGATTACTGACCTCGATTTGGCCATCGCTCATCCCCAACCCGACACCATGCCGGCCATGGCGACATATCTCCAAGGCACGATCACCCAACACGATCAATTCGCCACCGCCACGATTACCCTGTCACCGGCAGTCGCCCATACCCTTGGTATCGCCGGGATTGATATTGTCCCGGCCCGTACCGAAACCTATGCCCATCCCGGTGCCTTACCCCAGGTTTTCCCTTCAGACATCATGAGCGATCTTGGGCGGCGTGACATTAGCGTCAACGCCATCGCCATTGCCATCTACCCTCATACAGACTGTCCCGTGTTTGATCCGTTTGACGGGCGGGGGGATTTGCGCCGTGGCATCGCCCGCATCCTGCATCCCAATAGTTTGATTGATGACCCAACCCGCATTGTGCGCATCGCCCGCATCGCCACCCGCCTCGGGTTACATATCGATGCCGTCACCCGCCACGCGATTCGGAGGGCCTGTACACACCCCGTTATCACCCGCGTATCGCACCACCGCTGGCTTCAAGAGTTACGCAAAACACTAACCGAACGCGATCCAGCGCCAGCCATTGCGTTACTGCAACGGTGGGGATTATTGCGGGCCATTCACCCCTGCTTACGCTACCAAAAACGCTATACCGCCCTACTCACACAGATTGCTCCAGCCTATCGCATAGTGGTGTTGTGTTGGGATGCGCCGTTAGCGCACCTCGACGATTTCATCGCTACCTGGCACGAATTACCTGTGGTGTATCGTCAAATTCCCCGCATGCGGCGCCAAAAACGCCAATTTCACCAACTCGCCCACGCCTCTGCGAGTACGATTGCGCGCCAGTTCCATCGGTTTGATGATGGCTTACTTGGTGCCATTGCCGTCGTCTACACTCCGTTAGCCGCAATATTGGCACGTTGGCAGCAGGCTCAGCAACAAGCCCAGCCCACACGCGTGAATGGTGGTGATGTGTTGGCGTTGGGCGTCCCAAAGGGACCACGGGTCGGTCAAATCCTCGACGCACTTTCATTGGCATTACTTGATCAAAAAATCATCCCAAGCGACCGTGCCGGACAATTAGCGTGGATTACCCAACAATTCATTTCTCAATCACACTGATATACGGTATAATAAAATGCTATACTCAAATAATTGTTTTACGTTACACGTGGGGGAGAGAAGAGACGCATGGATGGCAAACAGATAACCTTTGGCACCACGGGCTTCGATGAGTTGCTCGAAGCGCTCCGTGAAGCTGGTGAGCCCCAAGATATCGCGTGGCTCGCAGAACGGTATATTGAAATTTTGCGTAAACTGGCCCAAACGGAGGAACAAGAATGACCACTCTTCCCACGTTTGCTGGGACGCCCGCAGAGCGCACCCTCGCTGAGCAAATCCACGAAGTCATGCGCATGCAAGGGCATTTTTTTGCCAGCGATGCCCCAATCCAACAACGGGTCAGCCACTTGGTTACTTTTTTTGCGCCACGGCGCGGCGGTGATGAAGCAACCACCCACGCCGAAATCAATGCGGCTATCAATGCCAACCCTGAGATTTTTGTGCAAACAAGTGATGGCGAAGACATCATCATTACCACCGCCCGGACCGGTGTTTACCGGGCGCGCGTTGCCGACACCAAACATAGCCTGCAAGCACGGTTGTACGAACCCGAGCATCCATTGCCACTCGATGATTTGAGTGTCGTGATGACCACGACTCGCCCAACCATGCCCAAAATCGACCCCGTCTATGTATCTGACTACTGGTTGAGTGATGCACCAACCACAGTAGATGGTATCGAACATACTGACGATGCAGACGTCGACATTGACACGGATGCTACGGTAATTATCACTGACACGAATGTGGCACCAGTCAAAACATCACTCCATATGCATCGTGATACCACCCGCGTCACATTGCCCCAAGGCATTACCATTGATGTTGCCTTATCACTTGACCACATCATGGGATTACATGGCGAAGCAATCATCAGTGCATTGCGGAGCTCCATCGAAAAAGACCCCATCAAACGCTTTGCGGTGTTTGGCAATCATGTGGCTGACGAGCACGAAGTCCGTTCGTTTAGCAAAAACGAAATCCGCCAAATCACTGAATACATCGAGAACGAGCAACAAGTACCCGTGCTCGACAGTGATATTTTGGTCAATGTATTGCGGGTCAATCCACGCGCCGTCGATTACGAACGCCAGCGCTTTGCCCTCAATTACCGTTTGCTCAAGGACCTCGAATTTGTCGGTGTAGCAGGTGCAAATTTGTGGGCCACCCGCAAACTGCTCGACAAAATCGGCGCCAACAAACGCATCAAAGCGGCCGACATGGCGGCATTTGTCAATCACCTCGAAGAAGGTTTTGATGATAGCCTCACCGTCACGCCGGCAGCGACCATCCAACAACGTGGTAGCGTCGAGCATAAATTGACCTTTTTTGAATGGGAATATGGTATTTTGCCGTTCAATAATGCATTGGCGGCAATCTTGCCCGCACCCGTCATCAATCGCCAAGGCAATGCCGTACTGACCTTCGAAATGGTGCAACATGGCCACTACGCGGTCAGCGTCAATGTACGCTTCCCGGCAGGGACACGCGGTGGCTGGATCCAAGGATTCGACGAACTCTTCCGTGAGTGGTTCGTGCCTGGTGCCGTTATCACTATTAGTCGCACCAATCAGCCCAATGTGCTCACGATTGGCTACCAAGAAGTCGACGACCGCATCGAGCAATTGCTGTATATCGATGACAGCAAAAAGAAAAGCAAGTATGCCTTTGCCGAAATGCGCGTCACCTCGACCGTCGACGAAGATTTGTTGCCAACCCAAGCCAATGTGGGACGTATCCGCAAAATCAAGTTTTTTGAGATTAGCGAACGCAAAAACATCCACACCTTGCTCGAAAACATTTTCATGGGCTTTGGCGAAGAAGTGGGTAGCAAACAAGATCCCATTTACCGCTTAGGCTTCGAGCAACTTTTTGCGGTGATGTCGGTCTACCGCACCGTCACTCGCAAATACTTATTGCATGTACTCGACGAACATGAGCAATGCAAACGAGTCAACAACACCAACGGGATGTGGGATTGCCGCGTTGACCTCGTCGTCAATGAGCGCAACGACAACACCGGCGGTTTTTATGACGACGAAGAAGAATAACTCCAGCACCAACGAACCCGATACACGAGGGGCTGAGCAACTGCTCATCCCCTCGTTGTTATCCACAGCGAGGTAGCATGACTACGCCAACCCTCACCAGTACCCTGCAATTATTGCGCGATTCTGCCAATATTACCCGGGGGCGTCTACGCATTTTCACCGATTTACGCGACCGCGACCATACCACCTTTTGGCCAGCCTGGATTACTATCCCCGAGGCTGCCCGCATCCGCATCATCACCTTGATGAACGAAATCAGCGAAGACAACCTCGAGCTCGATTTCCGCACCGTGATGCGTTGGTCACTCGACGACAGCAACGCCGAAGTGCGCCGACGGGCCATCGACGGGCTTAGCGAAGAAGAACACCCCCGCATCATCCCAGACCTGCTCGACCGCCTACAACACGACAGTGCCGACGACGTACGAAGCCAAGCAGCCATTAGTCTGGCACGGTTTACGGCGATGATTGCTACGGATGAATTATCTGACCAAACCGCAAAAACCCTCATCACTACCCTCAAACAGGTGCTCGCCACTAGCCGCAACCACCTCGATGTCTACCGGCGCACCCTCGAAGCCCTCGGCTCGGTCGCCGACGAAGCAATTACCGCCAGCATCGCAGCGGCCTGGCAAAGCGATAGTACACCACTGCGTGAAAGTGCCATCGTGGCAATGGGACGCAGTGCCGACGAACAGTGGCTGCCCATCATCCGGAGCGCATTGCAACACGTCAACGCCGCCATCCGCTTTGAAGCGGCTACGGCAGCTGGCGAATACGGCGAAGACGCCAGCACCTTGGTGCCATTGTTGACTGATTTGACGCATGAAGATGACATTGAAGTAGCCACCGCTGCGATTTGGTCACTCGGCCAAATCGGCGATGAACGCGCCATCAAAGCCTTGACCCAGCTCAGTAAATCGCGCGACAGCGCCAAACGTGATGCGGCCGTGGCAGCCCTCGAAGAACACGCCGGCAACGATGATATTTTTGGCGGCTGGCGCCCTTCCTCAAAAAGTGATGACGATAGTTATTTTGATTTTGATGGTGAAGGTGAAGAATAATGCACTACACTACCCTCAACGAAATCACCACCCCCTACGATCTCATCTGCGTGTCGGCCCATCTCGATGATGCGGCCTTGTCGTGTGGTGGGCAGTTGTTGGCAGCCCGGCAGGCTGGGTTACACACTTTGGTGGTAACGGCCTGTACCGCAGTGCCCCCCGTCAGTGCCAGCTATAGCGATTTGGCTGTCGAATTCCATCGTGAATGGGGCCTCGACGAGGCCGCTGCCGTCACCACCCGCCTCGGTGAAGATCGCCACGCCATGGCGATTCTCGGTGCCGACGATATCTGGCTCAACCTCGACGATGCGATTTACCGCATGCCACAGCACTACAACAGCCGTGAAACGTTGTTTGCCATGCCCCACCCCAGCGACCAACTGGCCCAACAACTGGTGCCGATCCTCGCCCACCTCGCCGCCCACAACCCCCAGGCGACCTGGCTCATCCCCGCTGGGGTGGGCATGCATGTCGACCACCTCAACGTGTTTGCGGCTGCTCGCCAAGTGCTGGGTACTGCCAACGTCCGTTTTTATGAAGAAGTACCCTACGCCCTCGACGCCAGTGTCATCGCCTACCGGCGCGCAATACTCAATCCCACCTTGCACGCCAGTGCGATGGGAAGCTATTTGGCTGCCAAAATCGCCGCCGTCAACTGCTACGCCAGCCAAATGGCCGCGCTGTTTGGCGACCCGGCGACGATGCCCGACCAACTCACGGCCTACCACCGCACCATCGGCGGCGATGGTCCGGCCGAACGTTGGTATGAACTCAGCGCCTAACAACAATTTTTTTGACATACGCCCCTGATGTACCACTAGAGGATCATTGCATGTCGTACTTCCCGGCTATCACCGTCACCTACCCCGACGCACAGAGTTGGGATCGTTTTTGTGATGGGCATGACGATGGGCACCTGCTCCAAAATAGTCGCTGGGGGCAGCTCAAACAAACCACTGACTGGCAGGCCACTGCCATCGGGGTCTGCGACGATGGGCTGATGTTGGCAGGCGCCCAAGTATTAACCAAAAAACAATACGGTCTGGCCGTCTGTTATGTGCCGCGCGGTCCATTGCTCTGCGACGACCCGCTTATCAATCAAACACTGATTGCGGCCATCACCCAATACGCCAAACGCCAACGGGCGGTGTTGGTACGCTACGAACCCAACATCCTCACCACATCCAAATACGCCACAAGCTACCAAAAAGTGTTGATGCCAGCAACAACCAGCACCAGCACCCAACCGCAACACAGCATTCATACCGCCATCGACGCCCCAGATGCGGCCTTGCTGGCACAGATGACCAAAGGGCACCGAGCCGACATCAAAAAAGCCGAGCGCCTCGGTGTCACCATCCGCACCGGCCACGACGCCACCGACATGGCACAATTTGTGGCACTGATGCAGACCACCGGTGCGCGGGCTGATTTTGCGGTGCATAGTGCCGACTACTACACCCAAGCCTGGCAATTGTTTGGCAGTGTGGGGCGGGCGACGTTGCTCCTCGCCGATTACCAAGGGCAAACGGTGGCCGGGGCACTAATCCTCGCCAATACCACTACTGCGTGCTACCTGTATGGTGGCTCGGCGGCCGAAGCGTTTAACTGTGGCGCCAATCACCTCATCCAGTGGCATGCGATACGCTGGGCCCGCGATTTGGGGTGCCACATCTATGACCTATGGGGGATTCCCTACCCCAGCCACGACGCGCCACCCGATGGGAGTGATGCCCCGATGGCCGGACTGATTCGTTTCAAAAAAGGCTTTGGCGGTAGCGAGGTCTCTTTTTTGCCGGCATATACGCAGGTGCTGATGCCGCTGGTCTACCGCGTCATCAAACAACGCCTCCCCATCTAACAACCCACAAAGGATAAATACAATGACGACGCATGACGATTTAGTCGCCCAACGCGACGAGGCCCAGCAGCTCCAGGCCTACTACAAAAACGAACTCGAGCGCCAGCGGGCTATGAATACCGAGCTCCGCAAAGCGGTGGCCGACATGGCGCGTACCTTCCAAGAAACCTTGGCCGAGTCGGTGGCGGCCGCCGACAGTGGTGACATCGTCGAAGTACGCCGCATCGCCTACGCGAACCGCAACGCCTGGCAAGCCTACCTGCAACAAATCGTGACGGCAGCTAAAGCCAGTAGCAAGCCAGAATAACGACGCGCTTCGGCGCAGATTGTACAAAACAGCCCCTCATCCACTTGGAGTGGATGAGGGGCTGTGGTTGATACTAAATTACTCGCCGCCACCTAATTTACGTCGGCGCCGCCGCAGGATATCGCCGTCGTTGCGTTGCGCCACAGGTGGCACTTGTGGCACCGAATATTGATCATCGGCGCT
>CALFIC010000059.1 GCA_937876225.1 uncultured Chloroflexota bacterium
AAGGTGAGCCGATGGCCGCCCTTGCCCGGATGGCCAACCGTGATTTCCCCCATTTGCGCATCAAACAAGGCGATACCGTGGTGGTATCTGCTACGCCAATCCCCGGCAACGAAGTATCGGTATCACGGGTTATCAATAACCTGTTCCGTATCGGCGCCGATGTGATTTATGGCAGCGAAGCCAAGGTACACGTGTCGGGTCACGCCGCCCAAGAAGAGCTCAAGATGCTCCTCGCCATGTTGCGTCCCCAAAACGTCATTCCCTTCCATGGTGATTATCGCCACATGGTGCTCTATCGCAAGCTGGCGTTGGGTATGAATATGGGCTATACAATGGATAATGTGTTTGTGCTCGAAAACGGCTCGGTAATGGAATTTGGCCAAAACTTTGCCAAAATGGTCAATAAAGTACCCGTCAATTACATTTATGTAGATGGTACGACCGTCGGCGATGTCAGCCAGATTGTGGTACGTGATCGCCAACTTTTGTCGCGCGATGGCGTGATGATTGTGGTGGTGACGATTGATCGCCATAGCGGTGAATTAGTCGGCGGCCCAGATGTGTTGTCACGCGGGTTTGTGCAGGTACGCGATGCCGATACATTGATTGATTCGACCCGCAACGTGGTCCGGCGGATTTTGCAAAAAACCAACGACCAGACCGAAGTCGATGCAGCGTTTGTCATCCGCAAAATCAAAGATGCAGTCGGCGATCATTTGTTTGAACAAACACGCCGTCGTCCGGTAGTATTGCCGATTGTCACCGAGGTATAAGTGGCACTTGTGCGCAGCGGGGGCACCATCGGTGCCCCCGCTGTTTTTTATTGAGGTGTGGTGGGCGCAGAGGGAGTAGACGCAAGTTCGATGGGGGTCGTTTGTAGGCGACGATAGAGTTGTTGCCGGAGCTCACGCACACGTTCGCGGAAGGCGGTAGAATGAATATCGTCTGTCCACATAATCGAGGCATCTTCGCCGTTATCGGTGTAGTAGCGTTTGCGTTCGCCTTGATGACGAAATCCAAATTTGACATATAAATTCTGGGCGGCGATATTTGATACCCGCACTTCGAGCGTCAATTGTTGTGCTTTGAGGTCGTAGGCCTGGTCAATCAATCCTAACATCAACAATTCACCGACCCCTTGGCGACGATAGTCGGGGTGGACGGCAATCGTCGTGATGTGCCCATCGTCGAGGCTCAGCCAAATCCCGGCATGACCGGCAATCGGGTACCGTGGTGTAGGAGTGACCACCGGTGTGCGCCAACGATTGATGAAGCGTTGGATTGGCGAAATGGGAGTGCTGTTGGTACTTGCGCCGGGTAAGTGTGACGACACCCGCACCACCACATAGCGACTATGCTGGGGGGCACTAAGTTCGTTCATATAGGTGGCAGTAGACCATTGATAGGGGAAGCTCTGGGCGTCGATCCGATGAACATCGGGTAAATCGTCGACTTGCATATGATCAATAAAAAAATACACCGTAGCTACTCCATTATGGGGGCGTTGTGGTGATTATACCAAGCGTACACAAAAAACACACATCAGCACCCATGGTGCTGATGTGTGTCGCAGAACGAGGGTTATTTGATGACGGTTGCTGATTCAGCTTGGATAAATTCTTTGTAGGCTCCATCGCGACCAAAATTGCCGCCACTTTGGAACGTACCGGTGACTTCGACCTTGCCCCATACGAAACTGTTGTTGGGCCCAACGTTCAATTCAGCTGATTTATCGGGTGGGAACCCTTCCATCCAGATGATTTTGCCAACTGGTTGTGGGCTTGAGCCATCTTCTTCGGTGGAAATTCCCTCGGCCAACACATAAATCGCCGAATTCCAGAAATAATACCCTTGGGTGGTGATTTTTTTGCCGTTGTAGTCACTTGATTTATCGAGTAAATCAAACAGTGAGACTTTGCCATCGCTGAGTGCTACATTGGTGATGCGTTGTTCGTTACGCTTGATTTGCTCGATGACTTCGGCTTTGCTGACCACAAGTTGGTATTTGTAGCTACTATCGGGGCCAAAGGTGCCGGCTTCGAGTTTGCCAGTGATTTTGACGAATCCGTAGGTCGCGTCACCTGGACGGTGCAAGTTGAGCGCCACATCATCAGGGATTTTGTCGACCCAGACCGCATCACCCAAAGCTTGGGCATCGAGCCCATTATCCAATGTACTTACGCCAGCTGCCAAAATCGACAGTGGCTTTTCGCCTGGTTTGGCTAAATAGGCGCCGGCTACGGTGATTTCTTTGCCAACGTACTTATCGTATGCCACCGTAACATCGGCGATGTGCAATGTATTGTCACCAAGCAACCCACAGCTCGTGATGAGTGAAAGAAAGACCATCAATACCATGATGTTGCGAATACGTACAACCATGCAGAACCTCATTAATGAATAATTATTCTTGCACATATAATAGCATAATTCTGATGGGTGACGCACATTTAGTAATGTACTTTTTGAGTAAATATAGGTGTTGCATCTATAGAGTATACGTGATATTGATGCGGTAAATTTTGAATGTAAAGTAGATGTTGATTTTTTATCGTGCTTCTCGCCACCACAAAAAATCTTCTGTTTGCTCAGAACTTGATTCGAGCATTCAATTTTCTGCATTTCTGTGATTGCAATGACATATATACGGCAGTTGCTACAATACTGGTATGTCACAAAATTTGGGGTGTGCGTGTATATCGGCTGTGGTAATCATGTGATTTTTTGGAAAAATTGTAGCTGTAAGTATGTAATATATTAAAAATATTAAAAATACTAAATTAATTTTACATAATTGACGATACAACCTAGTTTCACATATAATTAAGTATGCTATTGACTTGAAAGGAATCGCATGACCGCACTGTTTGTTGCCCTCGGAATCATGGTACTCGCATTGTTGGCGTTGTTGTTGTGGTTTGTGCCACGATTACTCCAACAACAGGCGGTGCGTGTTTCGGACGAGTCTGCACAACTGCGCGAAATGTTGCTTGATTTATTGAGCGAACAAGAGGCGGTAACGATTCGTCAGACGCAGTTGGGCGCAGCAATTGCGCAGTTACAAGCTCGATTTGATGTGGTTGCCCCGACTGGCAACGACACGATCGGGATGATTGACCGGGTCAATCAATTGCAACAGACGTTGCAGACATGGGCCGAACAACGTGATGTGGCGCATGCAAGTCCACTTGATGGGAATGCGATGCGTACCACTATCAACGAGATTTTGACCCGTCTCGATGCAATGCAAATTCAAATGCGTGACACGGCGACATTGGTTGATGACGGTGTATTACTAGGGGTACGTCAATTAAGTGATCGCGTGCATGCGATGCAATTGCAACTAGAAACATGGGTTGCAACCTCGACACAATATCATGGTGATGAAGCCGATATTTTGCAACAATTGCAGGAACAATTAGCTGCAGTGCGGACTCGGATTGATATCGCTCGCGAAGCGCATCCCGCAATTGATGAGCCACTGAGTGCTCCTTCGGAATCATTAACCACCCAATTACCTGAAGAATAAGTGATTGTGGAATAATTATCTCAGAGAGTAAGCACAAAAATAGTGATATTTTTTACGAGTATGATATTCTCCATGGTATAATTACTGCACATAATATGTTGCTGAAAGTGTTGAGGGACGCCTATGGCCGAGCATGTCGCAATCAAAGGAGCTCGCGGTGGTCTCCGTGTAGTCGTTGACGACACCTGTTCATGGGATGATGCGTTTGCGGCGATTCAACACCAACTTTCTCATGGCGCAAACTTGTTTCACGGCATGAGTGTTTCGTTTGATATGGGTGCACGGGCAATCGACAGTACCGAAATGCAGTCGTTGTATACGGTATTGCAAACCTATCAATTAACCACTGCCGATATTCAGGCTGATTCGAGTGAAGTGCGTCAATTTGCGCGGGCAGTGGGGTTAACTGCCAAGCCACGGAGTATTGCGCATACCAATGCGATGATGCCTGTTGCGCCTGCACCGATTTTGATCAAAAATTTGCGTTCTGGTCAGGTCCACAAGCATTTACATGGTGATTTAACGTTACTCGGTGACGTGAATGCTGGTGCCGAATTAATCGTGGCGGGGAGTTTGGTGGTGTTTGGGCGCGTGCGTGGATTTGTGCATGCTGGTGCGCTGGGTGATCGTAGTGCCATTATTTGTGCGATTGAATTGGCCGCCACGCAGATTCGTATCGCTGATGTGCGTGCTCGCGCTCCTGAGCACGATGCGCATCGCAACCCCGAAATTGCCTGTATCGAGGATGGTCAAATTATCGTCCATTCATGGGAAGAATATCGTCGCTAATTCTGTGTCCGTATATTTATACTATCGCTGTGAGAGGATTCTGGCATGGCTAAAGTCATTACAATTACATCGGGTAAAGGTGGAGTAGGCAAAACGACATCGACTGCCAATCTTGGTACGGCGCTCGCCGGCCTCGGCAATAAAGTCGTCGTTGTCGATGCGGATATTGGGTTGCGCAATTTGGATGTAGTCATGGGCCTCGAAAACCGCATCGTCTATGATTTGGTCGATGTCATCGAAGGCAACTGTCGCTTGCGGCAAGCCCTCATCAAAGACAAACACGAAGCTGAGCTCTATCTGCTCCCAGCTGCTCAAACCCGCGACAAAGACGCCGTCACTCAAGAAGAAATGGTCGAATTGGTCGATCAACTGCGTGAAGAGTTTGATTTTGTGTTGATTGATAGCCCGGCAGGTATCGAAAGTGGCTTCAAAAACGCTATCGCTGGTGCCGATGAGATTATCATCGTCACCACCCCTGAAGTATCGGCGGTGCGCGATGCTGACCGGATTATCGGCTTGTGTGAGGCCTACGAAAAAGGCCAGCCGCGCCTGATTCTCAATCGCTTGCGCCCCAAAATGGTGCGTAGTGGTGAAATGATGAGCGTCGAAGATGTATTGCAGATTCTCGCAATCGATTTGATTGGCATCATTCCCGAAGACGAAGATGTCATCACGGCTACCAACAAAGGCGAAGTATTGGTGCTCGACAAAAGCTCACGCACCGGCAAATACTATACCGACATCGCCCGCCGTATAAATGGCGAAGAAGTTGCCATTGACCCCATTGAAGACACACCGAGTTTGATTGAACGCATATCCAACATGTTTCGCGGGGGGCGCTAAACATTCACGGATGTGTCTAAAAGGAGTGGTACTATGAGCTTTTTTAATCGCAACAATAAAGGGTCTGCCAGCGTCGCGCGTAATCGTCTGTTGACGGTACTGTTGCACGATCGGGTGAAATTGACGCCAGACATGATCGAACGCCTCAAAATCGAATTGTGTGAAGTTATTCGGCGCTATGTGCCGTCGATTGACCCTGCTACCATCGATATAGCGGTGACACAGACAGACAACAATACCGATCAACTCGAAACCCGTATCCCATTGGGTCGTGGTCGAAATGGATAGCCGTAACCAATCATTTATTGATGAATAATCCTAGTTTGGGGTTTGCATGCAGATACCTCCTGTGACGATTCACTTTTCGGCGCGCCTGAAATGGCTGGCAGTGTCACTCGTCTGTGTGTTTGCGTATGTGCTCTATACCGTTGTGCACGATGTGGCCATGGTCTTTTTTGGGGCCGTCGTTACCGCGTATATTTTTTATCCGGTAGTGACATGGTTGACCCGCTATTTGCGTGGCTCGCGTATGGGGGCAACTGCACTGTTGTTTGGCGTGGTTGCCTTGATTTTAATTATCGCAACCCAAAATCTTGCAACGCGTTTGTTGCTCCAATACGAGCTACTTCGTCACGATTTGCCCAAGATAATGGCGCAACTCGAAGCTCAACCATTGGTGGTCGCGGGTGTGACCGTTGATGTGAGTGGTGAACTCAAAAAAGCGATTACCGGTGTGCTAGCAACATTGCCGACAAGTGGTCCGCATGCCTTTGTGGGGATTATCGAAGGGTTTTTACACACATTGGCGTTTTTGATTACGACCTTTTATTTGTTGCTCCATGGTCGGCGGATTGTTCATTTGATTGCGCGTCTTGTGCCGGATATACACCGCGATGAAGTACGTTTCGTAGTGTTACAAATCCATGCAATTCTGAGTGGGTATATCAGAGGCACGTTGTTGCTCATCCCGATAATGGCAGTATTTACGACACTTGCGCTGTGGCTACTTGGTGTGCATTATCCTTTGCTGATTGGAATCGTCAGTGGTGTAGTCGAAATTTTGCCAATAGTAGGGCCGTGGTCGGCAGCCGCATTTGCGGTGCTAATGGCCGTGTTTCAATCACCGATGCCAATTAGTGATTCAATCCCGATTGTCGCTGGCACAGTGGGTGGACTTTATTTAGGATTACGTATGTTTGAAGACTACGTTATCATTCCAGCGGTGGTTGGCCCTGCAGTGCATTTGCATCCCATCCTTGTAATTGCAGCTATCCTTGCCGGTGCGGCAGTAGGTGGGGCGCTTGGACTCTTCCTCGCGATTCCCGTGACTTCGGTCTTGCAATACTTGTTGCGCTGGCTGTATGCCAAACTGATGGATGATGCGAATTTACCCGCAGCCCAACCAAGCAAGCATTAATTCATATGCGGTAACGCACAAAAAACACCCCTGGTGGCAATTGCCACCAGGGGTGTTTTGACAGGCGATTATTCCGTTTTGATACTGATATTGCGGAAGCCGGCATCGACATAAATGATTTCGCCGGTGGTGGCCGACGACAAATCGCTGGCCAAAAAGAGAGCGGTGTTACCGACGTCTTCTTGGGTCACGTTGCGGCGGAGCGGTGCCACGCCGGCAAACGACTTGAGCAGATCCTTGAAGCCGGCGATACCGCTGGCGGCCAAGGTGCGGATGGGGCCGGCGCTGATGGCGTTGACGCGGATATTCTGGGGACCGAGGTCGCTGGCCAGATAGCGCACGCTGGCTTCGAGGGCGGCTTTGGCGACACCCATCACGTTGTAGTTTTGGGCGACTTGTTGTGAGCCGTGGTAGGTCAAGGTCACAATCGAGCCGCCACTGTTGATGAGCGGGCGGGCGGCTTTGATGACGCCGGTCAATGAATAGACGCTGATGTCCATGGCGATGTGGAAGCCCTCGCGGGAGACGTTGAGATAATCGCCACTGAGTTCGTCTTTTTTGGCAAATGCTACGGCATGGATCAAGATATCAAACGTGCCCCAGACTTCTTTGATGCGCGCAAACAGGTTGGCAATGTCGCTATCGCTGGCGACGTCACACGGCTCCACAAAGGTGGTGCCGAGGCTGGCGGCCAAGGGGCGCACGCGCTTTTCGAGGGCTTCACCGACAAAGGTAAAGCAGAGCTCAGCCCCTTCGGCATGTAGAGCCTTGGAGATGCCCCAGGCGATGGAATTGTCGTTGGCCAAGCCCATGATCAGGGCGCGTTTGCCGGTCAATAAACCCATAGTGATTACTCCTCTGTTGCAACAACATGCACACATATGCGAGATACCAGTTGCGCACCATGCGCAACTGGTATCGGGTTAACGGGTGGGCATCTGCAGGATTTCGTCGATGAAGCCATAGTCTTTGGCTTCTTGGGGGGTCATGAAGCGGTCACGGCTAAAGTCGCGCGTGATTTCTTCGGGGGTGCGGCCGGTGTCGTGGGCCAACAAGCCATTGCCAACGCTCTGGATGCGCAATAGTTCTTGGACCATGCGCTCGACGTCGGGAGCGTAGCCTTGGGCGCCGCCACCAGCGGGATGGAAGTGGATGGTGGAATGGGGCAAGGCATAGCGCTTGCCTTTGGTGCCACCCGCCAACAAAATCGTCGCCATACTGCCTGCCCGTCCCACACATACGGTGTTGACGTCGGGGCTGATGATATGCATGGTGTCATAAATGGCTAAGCCGTCGCGGACGCTCCCACCCGGGCTGTTGATATAAAACCAGATGTCGCGAGCCGGGTCTTGGTGTTGCAGGTACAACAATTGCGCCACGATTGATGAGGCAACGTCGTCGTCGATTTCACTCCCGAGCATGATGACGCGTTCTTGGAGCAACCGGGAAAACAAATCCCAACCGCGTTCGCCGCGGGAGGTGCGTTCGACTACACTTGGTACAATAGGCATATTTTTTACTCCTTGTGTGGGCTTCAAGTTAGACTTGATGCACCATGAAGTATACCATTTTTTGTGCCGTGTGGGCGCACCGAAACCCGCATAAAACAAACAATGGAGCGTTATGCCACTGGCACAACGCTCCATGAGTCAGGCGATTTAGGCGCGCTCGTAGACCACATTGCCACCGAGGATGGTCATGGTGACCTTGATGTTGAGGATATCGTCGTCGCTACAGGTCAAGTAGTCGCGATCAAATACCGCCATGTCGGCCAACATCCCGGGCATCAATACGCCCTTGAGGTGCTCTTCACGCGTCAACCAGGTAGGGCTGGCGGTGTACGACCGCAACGCTTCCATGCGGCTAATCGCCTCTTGGGGGGCGATAACCGTGCCTTTATGTGTTTTGCGGGTCACAAGGCTATACAGGCTGATAAACGGATTGTAATGGAAGGTGCTGGGGATGTCGCTCGAGGCAATCATCGGGATGCCCCGTTTGAGGTAGGTGTTGGCCGGTTTGTATTCGTGCGCCAATTCTTCGCCTACATCGCGGAACAAATCGTCGCCTTCGAAGTAGATGAATGTCGGTTGAATCACGGCGCCGATTTTGTATTTGGCCATGGCATCGAGTGATTCTTCACTGGCGAAGTAAGCATGGATGATGTTGTGGCGGTGGTCACGGGGATTGGCGGCTACGGCATCGGCAAAGGCCAAGGCTGATTCGTGATGGGCCCGGTCACCAATGGCATGGATACCGATATCCCAGCCCAAATCGTGGCCACGACGGAAGTAGCGCCGCAAATCGGCGGGGTTGAGGCGGTTGAAGTCGCGTACCACACTTTCGCCCACAAACGGCTTAAACATCCAGGCGGTGCGGCTAGTGGTACCACCGTCGACGGCCATTTTGAGGGCGGTCAGGCGGAGCATTTCGTCACCAAGCCCACTCCAGAGCCCCAAATTGGCGGCGCGGTCATCAAGCTCGGCTTCGATTTCTTCTTCGCGGAAGCCGTGCCACGAGGGCATCAACGAGGTGCGGACTTTCATTTTGCCGTAGCGATGGGCTGCCATGTAGGCCCGCATTTCCCACGGGTACAAGCCAGGCTCTTGGATGCTGGTGATTCCGTACGATAAATAGGTGGTGCTGGCTTTTTCGATGCCGGCTACTGCTTGGTCTTCGGTGACGGTGGGGAGCAGGTTGCGTACCAGCAATTTGGCGGCAGCCCGCAAAATCCCGTTAGGGGTGCCGTCAGGGTAGCGCTCGATTGCGCCACCGGCGGGGTCGGCAGTCGTTGCATCGACTCCAGCGAGGCGCAAGGCCACACTATTGACGGTATCCATATTGAAAAACCGTTTGAGCAACACGGGGTGTTGATCGGTGGCGGCATCGATGTCGGCGCGGGTGGGTGGGCGGTTTTCGGCGAGGAAGGATTCATTCCAGCCTTCGCCGATAATCCATTGTCCTGGTGGGGTGTTTTTGGCGGTAGCAGCCACCAAATCGCGTATTTCACCCAACGATTTACAATCGTCGAGCGAGATACGGGTCATTTTGATGCCCACTTCGAGCATGTGATTGTGTGAATCGTTGAAGCCGGGGATGACGGTGGCCCCGTTGAGGTTGATTATTTTGGTGCCAACACCTGCTAATGGCAAAATCTCGAGATTGCTCCCAGTCGCAACCACGCGACCATGCAGACAGGCAATCGCCTCGACGATGGGTTTGGTGGGGTCGAGGGTGATGATTTTGGCGTTGTGGATGATGAGATTAGGGGCAAATGACATGATGCGTGGCTCCTTTGCTATGCAACGGTTTTGGCGGCATCTTCGGCGATGCGCGCGGCGGATTTTTGATTGGCGGGATCTATGAAACGCGTAGATACCATCGTGATAATGGCAAATCCCGCGGCAATCATAAAGGGAATCTGGTAGCCGTAGAAATTGAGAATATACCCGGTAGCCAGGGGCACTGCAATCGCCGCCACATGTTGCATGGTCAATCCCATGGCAATCGTCGGTGCGATGTCACGATGTGCGGCGACTTTGCCGAGGTAGGTGTTGGCACCCATCCACGAAATAGGGAAGATGATGCTATAAATGGTATAACATCCTACCAACACCCATAGATTGTCAACAAAGGAATAACCAATCAGTGCCACCACATACAACACATTTGCCGCCGCCAGCATGGGTCGCTCGCCAATGCGATCGATTAGATTGCCTACGTGTTGCCCGATCAAGGTATTGACCAAATTGACGGCAATCAAGATAATCGTCAAGTGGGTGACATCGAGGCTGTATTTGTGTGCCAGCACCCACAAGCCAAACGAAAAGAAAATCTGCTGACGACCACCATCGAGCAAATTGAGCATGTAATAAAACCGATAATCTTTGTTATAGACTAACGGTTCGCGTTTGGTGGTAACGGTATGGGGCAGTCCGTCGCGTAGGCTGGGGAAGCTGAAAATTGCAATGCCTGCCCCCGCCGCTGCCAATCCGGTCAACCAAAACGCCGAGGCAAAGTTGAGGATTTTGAGATAAAACCCTACTGCCATCAACACCATCGCTACTAAGCCACCGAGGTTCCCCCAGGCGCCTACATGCCCCAAAATCCCCCCCGATTTGTCTTCGGTGGTGATACTCATGGCCATGGCGTGTTGGGTTTGCAACCAGGTGTGATACCCCATTGAGCTCAAAATGACCCAGGGAGTGACGGTGGCAAAATCAGTAGCAATGCTAAACAAGGCATAGCCTACCGCCAGTGTCATCAACGCCAACGTCGTTAGCCGTGGCAGCGACAAGCGATAAAAGAGCGCTGTCAAAAAGATAATCAAAAACCCGGGGATTTCGCGGATGGCAGTGATATAGCCAAACTGCGACCCTTGCAGGTGCAGTTGGTTTTCAAAAAAATTAGTGACCACGGCTTGTTGGCCCGACATCGCGAAACTCGCCAAGACGGTGGTCAGGGTGATTAACCAAAAGCCCCGTTGGGCTTCGGGGCTCCGGAGTGTACGTTGCATTATTAGTTGTTCTCCGTGCGATGGAAAATTTCGGCCATCGGCATATTGAAGCGCTCACCGAGCTCGACCGCCCAGTCATGCATGCGTTTGTCGAGCTCGGGGTTTTCGGCCCCTACTTGACTGGCATGGGCATGGAGCGCACTCAGTTTTTGGGCAAATACGGCACTAATATCGATGGCCATGTTAGGCTGGGGCGTACCCACGATGAAAATCTCTTTGACTTTGTGGGGCAACAACCCTTCTTCGGTCATCAACTCGGGGAAGTCCCACGGGTTTTGGGAAGCCGGGTAGAGCGCCGCCAACGTGGCTGCTCCAGCAGCGATATGGTCGGGATGGTAGCGGGCAATCCCCAACGGCGTCCCCCAAAAGCGTTCGGGAGACTGACAAATCACGCGTGAGGGCTTGTAGGTGCGCAACACCCGCACCAAATCTTTGCGCAGTTGCAAGGTGGGGTAGAGCCGTCCATCGGGGTAATCGAGGTGGATGACTCCTTTGAGCCCCAATCGCCGTGCCGACTCGAGTTGCTCCGCTTTGCGGGTATCGACGGTCACTTGGCGGGCAGCTGGGCTAAGGTCGGTGGCAAAGTCAGAGCCACCGGCTGAAGCGTCGGTGATGACGCAGATGTAGGCGTCGTAGCCTTCGTTGATCCAGGTGAGCAACGTGCCGGTGCTACTGAATTCGGCATCGTCGGGGTGCGCCATAATCGACATGGCGACTGGTTTGGGTTCGTGTGTCATGGTGTTACTACTTTTTCATATAGGGGTCGAGTAAAAGGGCCAATTGGGCGCGGCGTTCGGCCGGAATAATGTCAGGATTGGTCATAATCGCCATTGCCAAGGCGTGATGGGCCGGGCTGTCGAACCCTGTGGCGATGCGCGGGATGGCTTGGCGGATGATTTCTTGGGCCATGCTGGAATTGGCGTGCATGGTGGCAACCACCGTTTCGACGGTGACGGCATCATGATCGGGGTGCCAGCAATCATAATCGGTAACCAGCGCCAGCATGGCGTAGGCCAATTCGGCCTCGCGGGCCAGCTTGGCTTCGGGGATGGCCGTCATGCCGATTAGGTCAAAGCCGCGGCGGCGATTTTCGTTGCTTTCGGCCAAGGTCGAAAACTGCGGCCCTTCCATGCAGACATACGTCCCGCCGCGATGGAAGGTCGCCCCGGCGGCAGTAGCGGCGTCGGCGAGGCGGTTCGACAATTCGCCATCAAAGGGTTTGTCAAACGCCACGTGCGCTACTATGCCTTCACCAAAAAACGTACTGGGGCGGATGCCTTTGGTGCGGTCATAGAGTTGGTCGGGGATGACGATATGCCCCGGGGCATAATCGTCCCGCAGGCTGCCGACGGCGCTGACCGCAATCACGTACTTGACCCCTAGCATCCGGAAGCCGTACATGTTGGCACGGGCTGGTACTTCACTCGGGCTGAGGCGATGGCCCACGCCGTGGCGTGGCAAAAACGCCACCCGCGTACCGGCAATCGTCCCAATCACATAAGCATCACTTGGCTCACCAAAGGGTGTGGTGAGCCGTACTGTTTCGACATCGCTGAGGCCGGGCATGCTATACAGCCCGCTCCCCCCGATGACTCCGATTACCGCATGTGTCATCTATTCCTCGTTGCCTACTATTCACTGATTGACGCCGTAATAGCATCATTCTATACTGCATTTACCGTTCTGTGAAATCTGAGGAGCGGGTAGTTTTTTACCAAAGGAGACCATCATGACCACCTCACAATTCCACGTACCAGATATTTCGTGCGATCATTGCGTGCGTGCCATCACCAACGAAGTCAAAGAAATTGCCGGCGTGGCCACCGTCACCGTCGACATTCCCACCAAAATGGTGACCATTGGGCACGACAACGTGGCCCAACCTGCCATCATTGCCGCCATCAACGAGGCCGGGTTTGACACGGTAGAAGCCATGTAGAGCCGCAGCATGCTGCGGCTCCAACGGGGCGCCATGGAATGACGCCCTGTACCATCATGACCCGTGTGCATCAGTCAGATGCGCACGGGTCATGATGTGTGTGGCGAAATCCAACAGCACATAGACGTGGGTGGTAATCACCGCCTGCAAAATATCAGTGTTGAGTTTGGTATATTCGTGCACCAAAATATTCCGAAATCCGACCATTGCTACCAGTGACTGATACATCGGTTGGGGGATGATTTTGGCCGTATAGAGGATTGCAAAGCTTTCGCGACTTTCTTTGGGCACTCCTAATTTTCGCATACGAATCACGCGATTCGCCATATCGATGGATCGTTCACATGCCAGTTGTATATTGCGGCCAACAGCATCTTGGAGAAAAACATCGTCGCGAAACGCCAATGAACTTGGACGGGACATGTAGTTTTCGATTTGCTGAATGCAACGTTCGATGCTAATCCGTTTTTGCAAAAGCACATCATCGACGGTCATAAAACCTCCTACGTTGCAAACCAGCAGTCGCCACACCCTAGCGTCATTCCATGCCGGGTGTTCACACCCGTAGTGTGGAAGCTCCGCGGCGGACTATACGTGGTGACTCCGCATCTCCGTGCCTCCGTGTGAGCCAATATATTACCCTAGCCCCAACGGGGCGGCATTACATAGCCCAGGGCAACGCCCTGGGCTATGTAATCCATAATGTGTGTGACTCTGGGCGATTACCGTTGCCCGTAATTCGGTGCTTCTTTGGTGATAGTAATATCGTGGGGGTGGCTTTCGGTTAAACTCGCCATCGAGATACGGATAAAGCGTGACTTGACCCGTAATTCTTCGATATCTTTGGCACCGGCATAGCCCATCCCGGCCCGCAATCCACCCACCAATTGGTAGATGGTGTCGCCGAGTACGCCCTTGAACGGTACCCGCCCCACAATTCCTTCGGCGACCAATTTACGCCCTTCGCGGGTGTTTTGGAAGTAGCGTTCGCCACCCCCCTGTTGCATGGCATCGATCGACCCCATGCCGCGGTACATTTTGTACGAACGTCCTTCATACAAAATCGTCTCGCCGGGGCTTTCTTCGGTGCCGGCAAACATCGAGCCCATCATCACCGTATGAGCGCCGGCCGCAATCGCTTTGGCGATGTCGCCACTATAGCGGATGCCGCCGTCGCCGATTACGGGGATGCCAAAGCGATCGGCCACTTTGACACATTCCGAAATCGCCGTGATTTGGGGCATCCCTGCCCCACTCACTACCCGGGTCGTACAGATGCTGCCAGGGCCTTGGCCCACTTTGATGGCATCGACGCCCCGCTCACACAACGCTCGTGCTGCCTCACCCGTCGATATATTGCCGGCAATTAATTGCACGTGAGGGAAGTGACTGCGCACCGCTTCGATGCTTTTGAGTACGCCCGCCGAATGCCCGTGCGCCGTGTCGATACACAGCACATCGACGCCTACTTTGACCAACGCCTCGGCGCGCTGGATGTAGTCGCCACCCACGCCGATGGCAGCCCCTACCCGCAACCGTCCTTGGTCATCTTTACACGAATTGGGATATTCGATTTGCTTCATGATGTCTTTGACGGTAATCATCCCCGACAAGCGCCCATTGTGATCCACCACCAGCACCTTTTCGATGCGGTGTTTGTGGAGTAATTCTTTGGCTTGTTCGAGGGTGGTGCCTTCGGGCACCGTCACCAGACCTTCGCCCGTCATGAGTTCGCTAATCGGGCGGGTACGGTCGGTTTCGAAGCGCAAATCGCGGTTGGTGACAATCCCCACCAAGTCGCCATTAGAGGTGGTGATGGGGATCCCCGAAATGCGGTAGTCGGCCATCATATCGAGGGCGTCGCCGACTGTGCGGTCGTGGTGCATGGTGATAGGGTCGGTAATCATGCCGTTTTCGGAGCGCTTGACCTTGCGCGCCATTTCCACTTGGTCGGCAATCGTCAAGTTTTTGTGGATGATGCCCATACCACCCTCACGCGCCATCGCAATCGCCAAACGGTGCTCAGTGACGGTATCCATGGCGGCGCTGACGAGGGGGATATTCATGCGGATGCCCCGCGTCAACCAGGTGCTGACATTGGTCGCCGATGGCAACACGTCGGATGCTGCCGGGATGAGGAGTACGTCGTCGAACGTCAAGCCTTCGCGGGCAAATTTGTCATCCCAATCGATTGTCACAACCGCCTCCCTGATGTGTAATGCGACACAGCCAAAAATGTTCCTCCCATCATACATGAGGGCGCTATGCCCGTCAATGAATCAATCGTGTGCTCGTGGGACTAACTCACGCTATTTCTCGCATTATCATCATGAAAAAAGACTCCCGCGCATTGTGAATAAGTGTCACCCATATCCCCCACCTGCGCCCCCGTGCCGCTACGGCACCAATACCCCCGCAGTATGAATTAGCGCAGGCGGGGATGAGTGTGTGTGTTCCCTACGGTGTGGGGGTGATTGTGGGTGTACGCGTGGTAAAGACCCCCTCAAAGTTACTCCCTGCCACCCGGACGCCGTTGTTGCGCAATCCAACCACCGAATTCTGATTGTCTGAGGCAACGACAATGGCATCGGTAATCTGACCCGTAAAGGAGAAGTCTTCTTTGCCCCAGCGCATCAATGTACCATCTGCCTTGATTGCCAAGGTACAGAAGCGCCCAGCGGCGATTTTGATGTAGTCTTTGGTGCCCTTGGGAATGGTTCCCCAGGCACTTTTGGAGCCGCCACCCCAACAGATGACTTCACCAACGTTGCTCAAGGCACATGAGTGATCTTCGCCGGCACTGACGGCCACAATGTTTTTTAATCCATCTGGTTGTCGGGCTTGGCCCAAACTGTTATCGCCCCAGCCGACGACGGTACCATCCGCTCGTAATGCAACAGCATGACGTGCTCCACCATCCACCGCAATAATATTGGTTGCGAAACTTGGGATAGTTACCTGGGCAAAGTCATTTTTTCCCCAGCCGATGATTGTGTTGTCGCTACGCACCGCATAAGCGAAGCGAGCCCCCGCGCCAATGGCAATGATGTCAGTTTTAGCATCGTCAGGGACAGTACAAAGGCCATCACTACATGCGCCAAAATAGCGGAGTGTGCCGTCGGACTCAAGGGCAAAGACGGTGTCGAGGGTGGCTGCCACATCAATAAACGTCTTGCCTTTGAGTGTGCTCGGAATGATTGATCCCGTAGTTTTGCCCCAGGCCACTAGTGTGCCGTCCTGCAGTAGCCCAATTACGAACAGATTTCCGATGGCTGCTTTCTTCAACGCCAACTGTTGTGGGGTAGCCGTGGCAGTGTTCGATGGCGTGTATGTGCGGGTTTTTGACGGCGTGCGTGTATTTGTCGGCGTATTGGTTTCTGTGCGCGTGTTTGACGGGGTATGCGTATTTGTTGGCGTGCGCGTGAGCGATGGTGTCTGGGTTGTTGTGGACGTGCGCGTGTCTGACGGTGTCACGGTAATCGTCGCTGTCGCCGTATTGGTGGCACACGCCATTCCAACTTGTGAGGGACGCGTATAGGTTATGCAGTTACATAAACCGAGCTGGCCATTGGTGTTTGTGCCCCAGCAGTAGGCGAGCCCATTGCCGGCGAGGGCACAGGTATGTGTAGCACCCGCCATAATATCAGTGAATGTCATGCCGGTTGGCATGCTCACCAGCATAGGAGTGGTACGGTTGGTGGTGGAACCATCACCAACTTGGCCACTATTTTGTCCCCAACAGTAGGCGATGCCTGCGGCGGTCAAGGCGCAGGTGTGATTCCAGCCTGTACTAATAGTGTCAAATGTAATACCACTCGGCATGGTAACTGCCACGGGGACGGTGCTATTGGTGGTGGTTCCGTTGCCGAGCGATCCCCCCAAGTTGAGCCCCCAACAATAGGCGGCACCACTTGCGGTGAGGGCACAGGTATGGTAACGTCCCACACTGATGAAGACAAACGTGATTCCCGTCGGCATTGTGACTGCTGTGGGGACAGCGGCATTACTCGTCGAGCCGATACCGAGCTGCCCAAAGGTGTTAGCGCCCCAGCAGTAGGCGGCACCGCTGGCAGTGAGGGCACAAGTGCTGTACCCACTCGTAGCGATACTGCTAAAGGTGATACCGGTTGGCATCGTGACGATTAGTGGGACACTACTGTCCGTGGTGGTACCATTGCCGAGTTGGTTGGTGCGGTTGATCCCCCAGCAGTAGACGTTTCCACTGGCGGTGAGGGCACAAGTGTGATACGTACTGACGACAATCGCAACAAAAGTGACACCAGCTGGCATAACGACTGCCACAGGTGTAGTGCTATCTTCTGTTGAGCCGTCACCTAGCTGACCAAAGATGTTGTTGCCCCAACAATAGGCAGTGCCACTGGCGGTGAGGGCGCAGGTATGGGTGAATCCAGCGTTGATTGCAGTAAAAGTGACGTTGGTAGGCATGGTCACGGCAGTAGGGGTGGCACTCCAGGTTGTCGTTCCTGTGCCGAGCTGACCAAACATGTTGCTGCCCCAACAGAATGCGGCACCTGTAGTGGCGATTGCACAGGTATGATATGCCCCCGTATTAATACTCGTAAAAATTCCCCACGGGTAGCTGGGTGGTGTAGGTGTACGCGATGCAGTGCGGGTAATCGTGGCGGTGCGGGTATTGGTGGCGGTAGGTGTGCTCGTGGCGGTGCGGGTATTGGTGGCGGTAGAGGTACAGCCTGATCCGACACGGGTAGGGATGTATATTACCAAGTTCCTTGAACAGTTCCCAAGACTGCCATACAACTGTTCATTCGTAGATGATCTCCCCATGTCATTATTACCCCAGCAATACACAATCCCACTACTGGTTAATCCACAATTATGAAAATCTCCAGCACTAATCGATATAAATGTAATACCTGCTGGCATTGTTACTGTGGTTGGAATGTTGCTATTTGTATTGGTTCCATTACCGAGCTGACCGAAAGAATTAGCCCCCCAACAATACACGTTATTACTTGCACTTAATGCACAAGTGTGCGCGCTGCCATTGTTAATAGAATTAAAAGTGATACCAGTAGGCATCGTCACTGCAACGGGTGTCGTCTGTTGACTGGGTGTTCCGTTTCCGAGATCTCCAGATCCCCAGCAATATACAATATTTGTTGCAGTCAATGCACATACGGTTTCAGAACCGGCAGCAATTGCGGTAAACGTCGTACCCGCAGGCATCGTGACTGCCGTTGGAATGGTGCTATCAGTGGTGGTTCCATTACCAAGATATCCACGGAGATTGTTACCCCAACAATAGGCATTGTTGCTTGTGCTGATGGCACAAGTGAAATTACGTCCTGAATTCCCACCGGTAGTAATAGCAGTGAATGTCGTGCTCACTGGCATGGTGATGGCAGTTGGAATATTACTGTCGCTGGTGGTGCCATTGCCAAATTGCCCGTTATTGTTGGCGCCCCAACAATACGCAGTGCCAGTACTCGATAACGCACAGCTGTGTCGATCACGGGTGCTGATGGTTGTAAACGTTGTGCCAACAGGCATTGTGACCGCAGAAGGAATATGGCTGTCAGTCGTGGTTCCGTCACCGAGTTGCCCGTAATAGTTATAGCCCCAACAATATGCGGTTCCAATGGTCGTAATAGCACAGGCATTTGTATTACCGGCATATATTGTCGCGAATGTTATACCCGCAGGCATTGTAACGAGCGTTGGAATATTACTGCTAGTGGTTGTGCCGTTGCCGAGCTGTCCTTTTTCGTTAACTCCCCAACAATAGGCATTGCCACTCCCATTGAGCGCACAGCTAAATTCACTACCTGCACTCACTTGTGTAAAGCTCCCCCACGGATTACTCTGTGATGTTGGTGTCGCTGAGCTCGTTAATGTGCGTGACGGGGTGTTCGTACTGGTACGGGTATTGGTACTGGTACTGGTACGGGTATTGGTACGGGTGCGGGTATTGGTATTCGTCGCAGTGCTGGTGCTAGCTGGGGCACAGCCCGAGCCGACGTTGGTGGGTAGCGATATAGATGACAATACTAAACAGTTACCAAGACTGCCATACAATTGTTCATTCGTAGATGAACTCCCCATTTCATTCATACCCCAGCAATACACAATACCAGCACTGGTTAATCCACAATTATGAAACAGCCCAGTGCTAATCGACGCAAACGTAACGCCGCTTGGCATGCTGACTGCTACAGGGATATTGCGAGCGGTTCTGGTGCCATCGCCGAGCTGTGAGAAATTATTATCTCCCCAACAATATGCGATATTACCCGTACTAAACGCACAAGTGTGACTACTCCCAGTTTCAACAGAACTAAAAGTAATACCTGTAGGCATCGTCACTGCAACGGGGGTCGTCTGTTGACTAACTGTTCCGTTTCCGAGGTGCCCAGATCCCCAGCAATATGCGATATTTGTTGCAGTCAACGCACATACGCTTTCGGAACCTGCATCAATAGCGGTGAATGTTGTACCCGTAGGCATTGTCATTGCCGTTGGAATGTTGCTGTCAGTCGTCGTGCCATTACCAAGATATCCGCGGAGATTGTTGCCCCAACAATACGCATTATTGCTCGTGCTTATTGCACATGTGAAATATCGCCCGGAATTCCCACCGGTAGTAATGGCAGTGAATGTTGTGCCTACAGGCATCGTGATTGCTGTTGGAATGTTGCTGTTGTTGTTGGTGCCATTACCAATTTCTCCACTCGAGTTGGCACCCCAACAGTAGGCTGCTCCCGCACTGGTGAGTGCACAGGTATGTGCCCCGCCTGCACTTATCGATGCAAACGTCACGCCTGCTGGCATGCTGACTGCGACAGGTGTGCTGCGATTAGTGGTGGTGCCATCACCGAGTTGCCCATAATTGTTATATCCCCAACAGTAGGCGGTTCCAATAGTAGTAATGGCACATACAGTTGCATCACTAGTGGATATTGTCGTGAATGTTACCCCGGCTGGCATCGTGACGAGTGTAGGAATTCTGTTGCTGACGGTGTTAGTAGCTGATCCGTTACCGAGCGTACCGAAATCGTTCAATCCCCAACAGTAGGCATTACCACTCCCATTAAGTGCACAGCTAAAATTACCACCCGCACTAATCTGCGTAAACGTACCCCACGGATCGGTACTTAGTTTGCTGATCGGATGTGATTTTGTCTGTGCCACTGATTTATTTGCTTGTGCATTAACGCTGATGGCCGCATAACTGCTGATGAGCATCATCACGAGCACAAAGAAATGTAGAATTGGCTTAATACGTGGCATCCCTTGGCTCGTTTCTTTTGATGTTGCCAACAACAACGTCACGGCGCACACGTAGCGTACACACGACTCATATTGACACATAGATATTCATATATAAATCATGTAGTACGTTGAGAAAAAACACAAGATACTCACGATTACATATATGTTACAATGTCAATTAAGTGTTAATTTTTTTAATAAAAAATATAAACAAATTAGATTTATAGGGTCAATTAATATGATGTATATATATATCACATAAATATATATGTACGTAAATTACACCCGACAATAGTTGCTTTTGCCATAACGTTTTTTCCTACATGGATACTTGTATGAGCAGGCTTCGTGGCTACTGTTTATGAGGTGGGGTGGCCTCCATTGTGGTGATGCACGGCGACGATGGAGGGTGTGGCTGGCTTTGTGGCATTGTGTACAATAGAGGTATATTGTTTGCTTGGGATTGAGGCACGACCATGGCACTCGACGTAATGCTCCTCGCCAACCAAGTCCGTGACATGACCAAATTGGTGGTCGATGGCGCTAGTGAGCGTCGTCGCCGCCGCATGATGGTGCAACAAACCATTGACAAACATGTGGGCCACGAATCCCACTGGAACGACGCCGTCACCCTCAGCGAGCGCGCCGCTTGGCTGATGGCCCAAGCCAGCGAACCATTCGACACCAAGCGCGATCTGCCCGCTGTCCCCAGCGACTACGCCCTCGTGGCCACCGATGGCTCGCAACTCGATGTCGAACGCCACGGCATGGCCGTCTGCTACCTCATCAACATCGGCCAAGTCTTTTTGCAATACGGCACGACTCCCAGCGCCGTGCTCCAATCGCAACCGGCCCTCGGCTACCGCGACGACGAGCTCTATATCAGCGATGGCATGCGCCGCATCGCCATCGAAGGTCAGCTCCTCAATGCCAAACGCGACGCCCAAGAAGGCATCGTGCTGGCCGAATTAAGTGCCAAATATCTGACTAACGACTTGCCGTCGATCGCACTCCAAGACGGTACATTGATGCGCTGGAATCTCGCCAATGCCGACGATATCGTGCAGACCACACTCCTCGACCCCTACCTGGCCGCCCTTGACCAACTCAAGGCCCAAGGCATCCCGGTGGCGTCGTACATCAGCCGGCCCCGTTCGCCCGAAATGATGGGCATGGTGCGCATGATGCTCTGCCCCGACGTGCATGTCGCTACCAAAAAAGGCGCCAACTGCGATCGCTGTAGCGATGTCGCAGCCGGACGCCAACCGTCGTGTACTCCCTGCAATGATTTGGCCGACGCCGACATTTATAGTGAGCGCTTGGCCGAAGGTCAACGGGGACCGATTTATTTGTCGATGGCCCGCGCCAACCGCGCGCTTTACCGCGAGCACGCCATTCACTTTTTCTATCTGCGGGTCGGCAACGAAATCGCTCGTGTCGAGATTCCCCAGTGGGTCGCTACCGATTCCCAGCTGTGCGACCGCGTGCATGCGCTCATCTATGACCAAGCCATGCGTGGCCAAGGCTACCCTATCGCCCTCGCTCGTGCCCACGAGCAAGCGGTGGTCAAAGCCAGCGACCGCCGGATCTTCCTCGATATGGTGGCGCAAATGCTCCAAAAAAGCGAATTACCGGCCCTCAATTCACGCAAACGCGACAGCAAAGAATTCCAGACGTTGTAGAGACGCAGCCTGCTGCGGCTCTACAACGTGTTTACCCACGTCGCAGGCGTTGGGTCAAACGGGCATAAAACGTACTGGGTGTATAGACCCGCGCAAAGGCGCAGGTGCGTTGTGAACGTTTAATCGTCAACACGTCCCCTTCTTGCAGGGGGTGGTGGTCGTCGCCGTCGGCATATACCGCCGCACTATGGCGTCCCCGCAACGTCAGCTGGACCGTGGCGTCGTCGTGCAACACAAACGAATTAATGCTGGTCATGTGCGCCGCGATAGGGACGAGTACCATGTTGCTCGAGCGTGGGTCGAGGATTGGTCCACCTGCCGACAAGGCATAGGCCGTCGACCCCGTTGCGGTCGATACAATCACGCCGTCGGCGTGGTAAGTGGTCAGATGCGCATCGTAAATGCGTACATCGACGTTGATGATGCGGTTGATGTCACGCCGGGCGATGACGATTTCGTTGAGTGCCAAAAACTCCATTGTCGGTCTGCCGTCGACATGGTCGACGACCCCTTCGATCATGGTGCGTTCGTCGCGCCAACCGCCGCCATCGAGCACGGTGGTGATGCCATCATAAAAGGTGTCTGGCTCGAGTTCGGCCATGAAATTGAGGTGCCCCAGCGCCACCGGCAAAATGGGAATCCCGCAGCGCTCGGCTAAACGCACGCCACGGAGTACGGTGCCGTCGCCACCGGCCGTCACCACCAAATCGACGCATTCGAGGGAGTCATCTTCGCGGCCAATATGCGAGGCAGCTCGCCACGCGTCGTGGCCACGTGCCCGCAACCATGTGGTGGCTGCTTCCGAAAAACGCACGCAGGCGTCTGAAAACGGATTGTAGAGCAGGCCTATCTTCATTGTCCTGACTCGCGATGATAAGGGTAGCGCGCCACCAAGGCTGGCACTACCGCGCTAATACTATCTATATTGTGCAGTGTATCACAATCAGCACCTACCACCAATAGTGGCACCGGGTTGGTAGTGTGTCCTTTTTCGTGGGGGGCTTCAAAATTGCCATGGTCGCTACTAATGACGAGGGTATCACATGGGCGCAGATGGGCCACAATCCCGCCGATGAGTCCATCGATGCGGGTAACCACGTCGGCGGTAGTAATGTCGGTGCGCCCGTGGCCGACCAGATCGGTCAAAAACGTTTCGTACAAGGTGATGACGTGGGCTTGGGCGAGTAGGGCCAAATTTTTGCCTGCGGTAAACGCATCGATGGGGGCAATCAAGTCGGGGTGGCGCTGATGCATCACCTGATTGGTGATATCCCACGACAAAGCCTGCCCCTGTGCCAAATCGGTGACATCACGGAACCGCACCCCGGCCCCTTCGCCGGCAATCACACTAGCCGAACGGCGTAGTTTGCGCGTCTCGATTGCTTGCCAAAACCCGGCGTCAAAGGCATTGGCGAAGGCGCTCGTGCCGTAGGGTGCCGCCTGGGCCAGCATGTTTTGGGTGCGCAGGACGTCGTGTAACGCCGTGGGGGGGAAGTGTGACTGATGGCGTTGGACGGCGTGGGCGGCATTGATCCCCACAAACAATGATGTTTGCCCAGTGCCACTTTGGGGTAAGCCCGGCCAATCCAAGGTGGCATCGATGGCACTCAGCCGCGCTCGCGGGTATTGGCCGACGTAATCGATTAACAGCGGCCCACCGATTAATTGACTGAGGTATGGTTGTGGCGTCAATCCAAAGGGATTGTGGTCCGTGGCGTTGGTTAAGCCGATGCCATCAATAAACACAAAAATAATACTCATAGTACCTTGTCATTTATACTAGCGTTCACGCTAGTATAAATGAAGTAGGAAGGATAAAGTCGGAAGTCGAAAGTGGGATTTTGAAGTAGGGGTGTAGTTGCCACAGATAAATTTTGCATTTTCAATGTGCAATGCTCTATTATTTCCTACTTTCACTTCCAACTTCATGCTTCATGCTTCCTACTTCATCGAGTTGACATATGTAATGAATAACCGTATAATTAACAGGTTATTGTCACGCGCATTCGGCGTTTATTTTGATAAACGGGTGTAATGTGTTGTATTCGACACAGTCAATAGCGTGACGTTGATTGTTTAGTACCCATACGGCGCTGAGGAGAGTCTCCAGCATGAGTCAGGTAAACGCGGAACATTTCGATTGGACGCAGTTACTCAACGAGTACGATTATGCTCGTCCCCAACGTGGTGAAGTCCGAGAGGGCGTCATCATGAAGCTTGAAGCCGATTCGATTTTGGTATCGATTGGTTCCAAGCGCGAAGGCACCATCCCCACCCAAGATTTGCGCTCAATGGGCGACGATTTTGTGGCTGGTCTCAAGGTTGGTGACACCTTGCAAGTCTATGTCCAAGACCCCGAAAACCGCGACGGCGAGTTGGTGTTGTCGGTTGGGATGGTGCAGGTTGCCCGTGACTGGGAAGAAGCCTTGCAACTCCAAGCTGACAACGGCATCGTGCAGTCCGCTGTTATCGGTTGTAATAAAGGTGGCTTGTTGGTCCAATTCAACCGCATCCGCGGCTTTGTGCCAGCCTCACAAGTTGCCCAGCTCCACGGCCGCACCGCTGCCGAAGAGCGCCAACATGCCTTGCAACGCATGGTCGGTCAGACCATCCCCCTCAAGGTCATCGAAGTCGACCGCGAGCGCAACCGTTTGGTGTTGTCAGAGCGTTTGGCCACCCAAGAGTGGCGCAAGGCTCAGAAGCACCGCTTGTTGTCAGAACTGCAACAAGGCGACGTGTTGTCGGGTCGTGTCAACCAACTCACCAACTTCGGTGCCTTCATCGATTTGGGTGGCGCTGACGGTTTGGCCCACATCTCCGAACTTTCGTGGCAACGGGTCAATCATCCCCGCGAAGTCCTCTCCCCCGGCCAAGAGGTACAGGTGATGATTATCGAAATCGACGCCAGCCGCGAACGTATCGGTTTGAGCTTGCGCCGCTTGTTGCCCAACCCATGGGACACCATTGAGCAACGCTACACCATTGGCCAAGAAGTCACCGGTCCTGTCACCAATGTGGCTCCCTTTGGCGCCTTCGTGCAAATCGAAGATGCCGTGGAAGGCCTCATTCATGCCAGCGAGCTCGACGGCGAAGGTGCAGTCATCTCACGCGACAAGCTCCAACAGGGCCAAGTCGTTACTGCCCATATCATCAGCCTCGATCGCCAACGCCAACGCATGGGCTTGAGTCTCAAGAAGCCCGAAGAAATCGAGCGCATGTTGGCTGAGCAACGCGAAGCCGCTGCTGCCAAGGCCGAAGCCGCCGCTGTAGCTCCTGCTGCCGCTGTAGCTCCTGCTGTCGCTGAAGAACCCCAAGCCTAATCACGGTTACTCACCAAGTCACACCCCACGTATGCTCATAAGTGGGGTGTGAGGCACTCGGACCCTGCCCAGGTGATTAAGAGCCGTGTAGCAAGTTCTCGCTAAAAATCGAGTCTTGCTACACGGCTTTTTTAATAACTCATAAAGTTAATGCTATTAATACTCCGAAAGGCAAACTTTAATGAACTCCCTAATTTATGCCTCGCTGATTGCGAATATTGCCGTGCTGACGCCAATTATGATTCTGATGGCAATGAAGTCTCACGTTATTGATGAGGCATGGGGAATATTCACTGAAGCAAGAGGAATCCTATTTGCTATTTATTTATCAATTCTGATTGTCTCGATCGCACTCGTCGTTGCCCCGGTGCCTGCATTCGTGGCAGCCCTCTTGATTGTGCAGGTTATTTACAAAGTAGTGACACCGTTCACCGTTGGGCGGTTCAACAACCCGGTAGTAATAAGTAATTTGATTATCTCGGTACTGCATATTTTTACGCTGGTACATATTTTTTCAAACTACGGAAGTCAATTTATCGCAATATAACATAGGGCTTATTGGGCGACTTTTCTGCTTTTTCATAAATTCATATGCCAATGATCCGTCACGCGCAACAGAAATCCCTCCCCGCCATGTCATGCACGGCGGAGAGGGATTCAGTATTACCGTGACTATTCGGCTTTTTTGACGGCGTGACCACCAAAGCCCTTGCGTAGCGCCGCGAGCACCTTGGCTGCATACGAATGGGGGCGGCGTGAGTGGAAGCGCTCAAACAACGACAAGGTAATCACCGGTGCCGGTACGTCGAGGTCGATGGCGGCTTGGATGGTCCAACGCCCTTCGCCACTGTCTTCGACATAGCCTTTGAGTTGTTCGAGGTTGGGGTCTTGCGAAAAAGCCGTCTCTGCCAATTCGAGCAACCACGAACGTACCACGCTGCCGTTGTTCCATACCTTTGAGATGGCGTGCATGTCGAGATTGAAATCTTTGCGGGCCTGCATGATTTCGAACCCTTCGGCATAGGCTTGCATCATGCCGTATTCCACACCGTTGTGCACCATTTTGACGAAATGGCCACTGCCCACTGGCCCACAATGTAGGTAACCATCGACGGGTGCCAGGTCAATGAAGGCTTGTTCGAGGCGCTTGACGATGGCTGGCTCGCCACCCACCATCAAACA
Organism: uncultured Chloroflexota bacterium; assembly: GCA_937876225.1. Classification (GTDB taxonomy): domain Bacteria; phylum Chloroflexota; class Chloroflexia; order Chloroflexales; family Roseiflexaceae; genus UBA965. The sequence goes on from CALFIC010000059.1 coordinate 26,466, forward strand.
AAAGCCCTTTTCGAGCCCCCAAATCCCACCCGATGTGCCTTGGTCAATGTAATTGATACCTTTGGCGGCGAGGAGTGGTGCGCGGCGAATGTCGTCGTTGAAGTTGGTGTTGCCACTGTCGATGAGGGTATCGCCGGGGCTGAGCAGCGGTACCAAGTTTTCGATCATTTGCTCGGTGGTCGCACCAGCGGGCAACATAATCCAGATGGCGCGTGGGGTAGGCAATGCGGCCACCAGGGCCGGCAAATCGTAGGCGGCGACGGCGCCATCTTTTTCGAGTTCTTTGATGGGGTCGTGGCTCCGGTTGTTGACCACCACGCGATGCCCGTGGCGCAACCAGCGCCGTGCCATCCCGGCACCCATGCGACCTAGCCCGATGATTCCGATGTCCATGTTGATGCTCCTTTACGGTAGACACATACAGAAACCGGACATCGAATGCATCGATGCCCGGTTAACGTTTCACTGGAGCGGGAGACGAGATTCGAACTCGCGACCTAAACCTTGGCAAGGTTTCGCTCTACCAACTGAGCCACTCCCGCATTGCGTTGAGAGAATAATAGCATACTCTTTTTGAGAATGCAAATCGAATTTGGACTTTTTTGCAAAATTGGTCAGGATGACATAATCGCCATCCTGACCAAGAACAATCGTTATTTGTGGTCGCTGAGGGCTTGTTTAATGCCGGCAATCAACGTCGCTTTGTCGGCATCACTCAACACGGCATCATGATGAATCAGCGTGTAGTAGCTTGGTGGCATTTCCCCTTCATTGATGTGATCACTCGCGTGGTCAATCAAGGTGTCAACGGTCACTGGGGCATTGGGGTCTTCACCCGGGTGGTGGTGTGCATGGGGGTTGGCCAGCATTCCCGCCACATCCGAGAAGTTGTAGGCGGTGCGGCCTTCGTCGACATGATTTACCACATACCACGACACAGGTGCTACATAGGCATACCATGGCCAGACGGTCTGGTTGCTATGGCAGTCGTAACAGGAGCGCCGTGCGATGGCTTCGGCCTTGGGGTCGGCAAACACCACCGGATCGGGTGCCGCAGGGTTGGTGCGTTGCACCGGTACAAATTGAATCAAGGTAATCACAATGATGAGTCCATATAGGACGCGACGTGCAGTAAACATGGGTATGCTTTCTTTTTGAGAATGATAAATGTCATGCACAAAAATAGGTGTACATGGGGCATAACGACACAGCGACGTTACAGTCGACGTTGGCTGTGGTGCGGTTGGGTAGTGTGTCAGTGCGTGGGTTATTGGGGTGGTGGCGAAAGTGGTGGGGTCGCAATGCTAGAGAGCATGAATTTTTTGGTCAATAATGCTTCAATGGATAAAAATTCTTTGATGCTCAAAAACTGATTATTGATGACGATGTGGATGGCGCTGGGTGTATAGGGTGGGCTCGTAATCTGATCGGGTGACGCTGGTTGATTTGATACCGTGACCATCATGGCGCAATCAGCACCATGCTGATGCATATGCCCACCGTGCATCATACAATGCACGATACAGCCCCATGGCAACGCCCCCGCCACAATGAGGGCGAGGAAGCCGTGCAAGATGTGGTTGTGTAGGCGTAATCGCATCAGCTCGTCTTTCGCATGCGTGTGGCTTATTTTACGCCAAAAAGCCCACCTCTGTTTCGACAAGAAGTGGGCTAGATTTTTTGAAAAATTAGTGGCTGGTCAATGCTTGATTGATGCCGGCAATCAATGTTGCTTTGTCGGCAGCACTCAAAATCGCATCTTTGTGGATGAGGGTGTAGTACGACGGTGGCATGCTGCCACGGTCAATCGTTTCGGCGGAATGTTCGGCCAAATCCGCTGTGGTTTGTTGTTCGCCACCTTCGCCACCTCTCTCACGACGTGGTTGCGCCAACGTCCCAGCCACATCGGAGAAATTAAGGCGTGAACGCCCTTCTTCGACGTGATTGATGGTATACCACGAAAACGGTGCCACATATGAATACCACGGCCATACGGTTTGATTGCTATGACAGTCGTAGCACGAGCGCTTGGCGATGGCTTCGGCGTTGGGGTCAGCAAATACCACTGGGTCGGCGGCTTTCGGGTTGCTATGTTGGACGGGGACAAATTGGATTGCTGCAACTAAGACAATGAATCCAACAATGAAACGACGGACAGTAAACATATAAGAAACCTTTCTGCAAACGGTACTTCCTTGTTATGCCATAGAAAAATGAGAGAATAGCCGCTGTTTTATGATAATTTACTCACTATTTAGCCCTGTGCAAAAAATATGTATTTTTTGATGAGGTGCATATCATACAGTGTAACGGTGCGTGATGTGTTTGATGTGTGATTACACTATACATGGCGATTATCTACAGGGAACATTCTGGTGTTTTGTCCCATGCAAAAATATGCGTGTAGCAAATTGTAATTCAAATTGCTAATAGGATGAACAAAAAGTGTTAGAATACGTGTGTAAACGTTATTGGTGTGGGCTATGAGTGAATTTTTAGCAATTGACAGTATCGTAACCGGCACACTTTCTGACTATCGCATCTTGGGGATGGTCGGGCGTGGTGGCATGGGTGCGGTTTATCGTGTAATGCGTCTCGCCGATCACACGGTATGGGCCCTCAAAGAAATGCGCCCGACCGAAGAAATGCGTCCCGTAGAAGACGCCGATCAACGGCGGCTTTTTTTGCAAGAAGCCGAATTGTTGCGCACCTTGTCGCACCCCAATCTCCCCGCGGTGTCCGAAATATTTGTCCACGATGGCCGTCCCTGTATCGTAATGGAATTTGTGGCAGGACAGACCCTTGATGAGCGCATCCGGGTCGCCAATGCGGCGCTGGCCGCGCCACAAGTGATTAGTGTCTGTATCCAAGTCGCTCGTGTATTGCATTACATGCATACGCGTACACCGCCGATTATTTATCGTGATGTCAAACCATCCAACATCATGTTGCGCGCTGACCGCGTCATCAAACTCATCGACTTTGGCGTCGCCCGTACCTACAAACGCCGACAAGCCAAAGATACCGTTGCGATGGGGTCGGCTGGCTATGCACCACCCGAGCAATACGGCAAAGGGCAAACTGATCCCCGCTCTGATGTGTATGGACTCGGGGCTACGTTGCTCCACTTGTTGACCAATATCACCCCGGTACCGCTTCATCAACCGACGGTTGGTTCGATCAAGCGGTTGAATGTCACGGTGAGTAGTGAGCTCGAGCTAGTGATTATCCGTGCCATGGAGCATGATCCTGACCGGCGCTACCAAACTGCCGCCGAGATGGCTGAAGCCTTGATTGCCTGTCTCGATGAGGCATATGTCGACCCGACCATTGGTGTGACCCCACCCGCAATTATCCCCGCAGGGCATACCGACGGGATTCAAATTTGTGCCGGTTGTGGTCATGTCAACCGTGGTGATTCACGCTTTTGTAGTAGCTGTGGCATGCCGCTCGGTGCCAACGAACCGCGCTCGGTGTTGCTCATCGTGGCATCGCCCCGTGGCTCGCATCGCGTGCGCCTCGACCGTTTCCCGGCACGAATTGGTCGTCGTGATGCGTCCCAACGCCTCTACCCTGAGATTGACTTGGCAGATTACGATCGTGGTGTGGCCTCGCGTAATCATGCCTTGATTATCGAACACGACGGCGAACATTTGCTTGAAGACCTCGCTTCTCTCAATGGTACCGCCCTCAACGGTACCAATGTCCCCTCACACCAACCACAACGCTTGCGACCAGGTGACCGTATCCGGATTGGCGAAGTTGAAATCGAATTCCGCTGGGAGTAATGCATGAAACCTCGTGTCCTCGTGTTGCGTGCCGCTGGGATTAATCGTGATGGTGATGCGGCCCGTGCCGTGACGATGGCTGGTGGGGAGCCCGATTTGGTGCATATTGGACGAATTGTCGATGGTAGTGTGTCGATATTTGACTATGCGATGATTATCGTTCCAGGCGGGTTTTCCTATGGTGATCACCTCGGTGCGGGGCGCTTGTTGGCCGTTGATTTGATGCATCGCCTCGGTGATAGTATGCGGCGCTTCGTCGAAGACGGGCGTAGCGTGCTGGGTATCTGTAACGGCTTCCAAGTGTTGGTCAAGTCGGGCTTGCTCCCCGGCAATATCAACGCCTCGTTGACCCACAACGCCTCACAGCGCTTCGAATGTCGCTGGGTGCGTCTGCAAGCCCAGCCCGGCAATTCGGTTTTTACCCAACAGATGACTGACCCTATCGAAGTCCCTGTCGCCCATGGCGAAGGGCGCTTTGTCACTAGTGACCCTGCCGAACTCACGCAACTCCAAGCTGCTGGCCAAGTGGCGTTTTGTTATATTGATGAACATAATGTAGCGACAGAAACCTACCCCGCCAACCCCAACGGTTCACGCTTAGGGATTGCCGGTGTCTCTGACCCGACCGGGCGGATTTTGGGCTTGATGCCCCACCCCGAAAACGCTATTGTACCGTGGCAACACCCCCGCTGGACCCGCGAACAGCGTACCCACGGCGATGGTTTGGCGTTGTTCCGCAATGGCATCCAATGGGTCAGTCATCTGTAAGCGGTTTTGTTTTTTGAAAAAATAATCCTCGTGGTACTCGCACCCACTGTCTGTCCATTAATTGTTACGGACGCTGTGGGTGACCATGGATGTGTCTACAACGAATCGTCCATGCCATTTGCGCAGTTTTTCAATGAAAGGAAGCGACCCGATGCGGGTGATGATTACCGGCTCGAGTGGGCAAATCGGTACCAATCTCGGCTTGCGCTTGCTGGATGCTGGTCACACGGTATTTGGCATCGATCGGCGCCAAAACAGCTGGACGAATCGCATCCCGACGTTGCTCCAAGACCTAAGCATGCCCTATCGTGACTTTGTGGGGGGGATTGGTGGTGCGCCATACCCTGAGTGCGATGTGGTGGTGCATTTGGCCGCCAATGCCAAAGTACACGAGCTGGTGCAATACCCCCATCGAGCCCTCGAAAATATCACTGTGACCTTTAATGTGCTGGAATATTGTCGCCACCAACAGGTGCCGGTGGTTTTTTCGTCATCGCGTGAAGTATATGGCGACATTCAACGTTATTTGACCGAAGAGCGCACTGCTGACTTTGCCTTTGCCGAAAGTCCCTACTCTGCCAGCAAAATCGCCGGGGAGTCGTTGGTCTATTCGTATGCGCGTTGTTATGGCTTACGCTACGTGGTGTTTCGTTTTTCGAATGTGTATGGGCGCTACGACAACGACATTGAGCGGATGGAGCGGGTGATTCCGTTGTTTATCCGCGAATTGCAGGTGGGGCGTCCGGTGACCGTCTATGGCCGCGAAAAAACTTTGGATTTCACCCATGTCGACGATTGTGTCGATGGGATTATTCGAGGAATTGACGCACTTCATACGCGTCGCATCGATGCCGAGACCATCAACCTGGCCTACGGCAAAGGTAACACACTCGTGGCGATGGCGCAGTATGCGGCGCAGGCGTTGGGGATTGCCGACCCTGATATCCGCGTCGAAGAAAGCAAACGGGTGGGCGAGGTCACCTACTATATCGCCGATTTGACCCGTGCCCAACAATTACTCGGATATGCACCACAAATCGATTTAGCCCAAGGGATTGCCATGGCTGTTGCCTGGCAACAGCAAATTGAAAATTGAAAATTGAAAATTGAAAATTGAAAATTGAAAATTGAAAATTG
>CALFIC010000060.1 GCA_937876225.1 uncultured Chloroflexota bacterium
GAGTGACCGGTTGTTCGTTGATGGATTTGCTGGGCTGGAGATTATTCGGCTGCGGCATGTCGTTGGCTGCGCGTACGAGAGTACCAATACTCATCAGATAGAGGATCATGAAGGCGAATAAAGTGCGATACCACATAGTGATGCTCCTTGCGAAAACGAATCCTAGCGGCATCATCACATGCGTTCATTACGCGGGAATTACCAATGGGGGATAGCGAAAATTGAAAAGGAGCGACGCAATACCGCGTCGCTCCTTTCAGCGTGGTTGGATATTTTTGGGGAATAACTACATCCCTGCTTTGACCTTGGTGTCTACTAAATCAAGGACGCGGGGCATGACTTGATCTTCGAGTCCTTTGGGTCGGATGGCCCAGAAGTTGCCCCGAGCGCTGGCCCAGTTGTTGAGGAGTTCTTGGGCACGTGGGCTACCCGTTTCTTTGAGGTGGCGTTTGAGCATTGCCAACACGATGCCGTCGTCGATGTCGCGCAAGCGGCTTGATTCGGCCATATCGCCATTGAAGCGCATCGGGAAGTTGCCGGTGGCGTCATAGACATAGGCCACGCCACCAGTCATGCCGGCGGCCACGTTGCGCCCAGTTTCGCCGAGGATGAGCACCACGCCGCCCGTCATGTACTCACAGGCGTGATCGCCGGCGCCTTCGACGACTGCCACGGCGCCGCTATTGCGGACGGCAAAGCGCTCACCGGCCCGTCCCGCCGCATACAATTCGCCACCGGTCGCGCCATACAAACAGGTGTTGCCGATAATCGAGCTGTCGCTCCAGATATAGCGGGCCTCGCGGCTGGGGCGGATGCGGATCATCCCACCCGACATGCCTTTGCCCACATAGTCGTTTGATTCACCGTCAAGCAAAATCGCCACGCCTGGTGCCAAAAATGCCCCGAGGCTTTGCCCGGCGCTGCCGTGCAGATGAATGGTGATGTGCTTGGCGGGCAACCCTTTACCGCCATAGCGTTTGGCAATGGCACCCGACAAGGTGCTGGTGACGGTGCGGTCAATATTGTGCACTGGATAGGACAATTCGATGGGTCCGCCACCATTAATCGCCGCCGTCGCATCGTGCATCATGGTGCGGTTGAGCGTACCGGTTTGGACGGTGGTATTGGGTTCGCCCATGTAGCGGATGGCGTCGTTGGGACCGGCCACGTATTCGATCAAGCGGGCCAGCGACACATCGTCGTGGTCGCGATTGATTTGGCTGAGCAAATCGGTGCGCCCGATGATGTCGTTGAGGCTGCGGGCCCCCAACGATGCCAAGATTTCGCGCACTTCGTGGGCTACATGCAACAAAAAGTGCATCACTTGCTCGGGCGTGCCATTGAATTTGGCACGCAACTCGGGGCGCTGTGTGGCCACACCCACCGGACAGTTGTTGCTGTGGCAGGTACGAGCCATCACACACCCTTCGGCCACCAAGGCGGCGGTACCAAACGAGACTTCGTCGGCGCCTAATAGGGCAGCGAGTACCACGTCACGACCAGTTTTGATACCGCCATCGATGCGCACCCGTACGCGGCCACGCAAGCCATTGAGCACGAGGGTTTGTTGTGATTCTGCCAGCCCTAATTCCCAGTTGACACCAGCGTGCTTGAGTGACGACAATGGTGCCGCCCCCGTGCCACCCGAATGCCCGCTGATATGCACCACCTCGGCGCCACCCTTGGCGACACCGGCGGCAATGGTACCGACGCCCGCTTCGGCCACCAATTTGACCGAAACGTCCGCTGCCGGATTGACTTGCTTGAGGTCGTAAATCAGCTGCGACAAATCTTCGATGCTATAAATATCGTGGTGGGGCGGCGGTGAAATCAATGAAATTCCCGGCATGGTATGACGGGTGCGGGCGATTTCGTCGGTGACTTTGGCTGCAGGGATTTGACCACCTTCGCCCGGCTTGGCGCCTTGGGCCATTTTGATTTGCAGTTCTTTGGCCGACATAAGATAGCCGGGGGTGACGCCAAATCGCCCCGATGCGACTTGTTTGATGGTGCTGTTGCGTTCGTTGTCGTAGCGCTCTTCGCCTTCGCCACCTTCGCCACTATTACTGAGGCCGCCGAGGCGATTCATGGCAATGGCGAGGGTTTCGTGGGCTTCGGCGCTGGTCGAGCCCAGCGACATGGCGGCTGTCGAGAACCGTGGCACAATTGCCTCGATCGGCTCGACGTCGTCGATAGTGATGGGTGCACCGAGTGGGCGCATGGTCAGCCAGTCGCGGATTTCGCTTTTGCGGCTCTGGACGAGCTCACTATAGGTCTGATAGAGCGCATAATCGTCGCTGTTGGATGCTTTTTGCAGGGCATGCACGACGGCTGGTGAGAAGGCGTGGTATTCGCCATCTTTTTTGAATTTATAGTAGCCGGGATTGGCCAAGGTGGTGCGTGAGGCAACGAGGGGTAAGCGACTGGCAAAAGCCGCATCGTGTTGTTCGAGCACCATGGCGGCCAATTGACGCATGTTGTGGCCGCCGAGACGGGTTGGTACATGCACGAAGCTACGCTCGGTGACATCGCTACTCAAGCCAATCACTTCAAAGGTTTGCGCACCACAATAGCTGTCGACGGTGGCAATCCCCATTTTGGACATGATTTTGAGCAAGCCTTTTTCGAGGGCATGTACATAGTGATGCTCGGCTTCGTCGGCTAATTCAGCAGGCGAAGCGTTTTGGGTCGGTTCACTTGCTTCGGCGTTTTTGCTACCTTTGACTTCTTGGCGCTCGACAGCCAATACCCGGACCGATGCCAGCGCCAACCACGGGTTGACCGCTTCGGCACCCATACCAATCAAACAGGCCAAGTGATGCACTTCGCGCATGTCGCCAGATTCTACCACTACACTCATGTTACGGCGCAACCCCGCGTTGACCAAGGCGCGATGCACTGCACCCACCGCCAACAAAGAAGGGATGGGGGCGCGGCGGTCGTTGCAGGCCCGATCGCTGATGATGATGATTTTACTACCGTTGCGGGCGGCATCACAGGCCAGCTGGCTGACGCGTTCGATACCTTTGACCAAGGCATCAGGGCCAGCACTGGCACTAAACGTGGCGTCAATGGTGGCGCTACTAAACGCCGGGTCGCTATGGGTGCGAATGGTCTCGATGTGCCCATCACGCAATACCGGGCCGGCGAGGCGCAACAAATGAGCATGTTGAGCGGTTTCTTCGAGCAAGTGTCCACGGGCGCCCAATAAGGTTGCCAACGACATCACCAAATCTTCGCGCAAGGGGTCAATGGGCGGGTTGGTGACTTCGGCAAAACGTTGTTTGACATAACTGTAAATTGGGCGTGGTCGATCGGCAAAAATACTGAGGGGGGTATCATCGCCCATCGAGCCGACGGGCTCTTGGCCGTCGCGGGCCATGGGGCGCAACACGACCGACAATTCTTCGGCGGTATAGCCAAAGGCTTGTTGGAGCTCACCGAGCTGCGCAGCTTGGGCTTCTTTGTCGACATCGGGGGTGCTGATATGACCATAGCGAGCGGCCGATGCCGGCGCGAGTACGCTCATTTCTTGGGTGAGCCATTCGGCGTAGGGGCGGCGGGCGGCGAGGCTGGTTTTGATGGCGTGATTTTCTTCAAACACGCCACGGCGCAGGTCGGCGGCAATCATCTGGCCAGGGCCGACTTTGCCTTTGCGCACGATTTTGGCTTCATCGACGGTGACGGCACCTACTTCAGAGCCGACAATCACCATGCCGTCGTTGGTCACCAAAAAGCGGGCTGGGCGTAGCCCATTGCGGTCGAGTGACAACCCTACCACTTGGCCATCACAAAACGCCAGGGCAGCAGGACCATCCCAGGGCTCGACGATGGTGGAATGGTATTGATAAAAGGCTCGCCACGCAGGATCCATATCTTTGATGCGTTCCCAGGCTTCGGGCACGAGCATCGCCAATGAGTGTCGGATATCGCGGCCACCCATGACGGTCAATTCGAGCACATTGTCGAGCATCGACGAGTCGCTGCCGTTGGTGTCGATGGTATGGCCAGTGCTGGCCAAGCGGGCCCCGAGGTCTGAGCGTACCGGCACCGCTTCGACGCCATTCCAACCACTGGCACGCCACGCGGCTTCGCGGGCTTGCATCCACATCACGTTGCCGTCGAGGGTGTTGATTTCGCCATTGTGTGACAGCATGCGGAAGGGTTGGGCGCGCTCCCAGGTGGGGAAGGTGTTGGTGGAATAGCGTTGATGGAACACGGCTACGGCGCTGGTGTAGTCGGGGTCGCGCAAATCGAGATAGAACTCGGGCAAGTTGTGGGCCGTCACCAAGCCTTTGTAGACGATGGTGCGGTGCGACAACGACGGCACATAAAACCCGGCAATGCCACTACTAATGACGACGGCTTCGACATCGCGTCGCAGGAGATATAAGGTGCGTTCGTAGCGTTGTTCGTCGACGACGGCTACTTGGGGCACGATATAGACTTGCTCGATGACGGGGCAGGCCATGGCAGCCCGCTCACCGAGGACGCTCATATTGATGGGGACTGCACGGCGATGTACCACGTTGAGGTGATGTTTTTTGGCGTGTTGAATGATGAGCTGGTGGATGGTTTCACGCGCGGCAGCGTCACGGGGCAGAAAAAGCATGGCCACGGCGATATGTTTGGTGTCGACCGTAATGTTGTGGGCGGCCAGCTCGCGTTTAATGAGCGGCAGGGGGAGTTGGGTCAATACGCCAGCACCATCACCACTTTTGCCATCGGCAGCCACTGCACCACGGTGTTCCATGTTGCCTAGGGCGGTGAGTGCCATACGCAACACGTCGTGACTTGCGCTCCCGTTGAGTCGCGCCACAAAGCCAATACCACAGGCGTCGTGTTCGAAGCGCGGATCATAGAGTCCGCGGGCGGTGGGGTGATGTGATGCGGTCATTGCGACTCCTCTAGGCGTCGTGGTTGGCAACAACGCCGATGACCAAAAAAGCGGATGTTTTTTAACAAAAAACCAGCGCATACGCATTCATCGCGTTCGGCTGGTGCATCATTGCGTTGATTGAGATAGTATTGAGTACTATAGTCAGTTGTGATGAAAATGTCAAGTTATGCCTACCTTTGTATTAAACCAAAACTGTGCATTTTGTTGTGCGCTTATTGGATATTTTATGTACGCATAACGCTGTTATTTAGATGTATGTACGTTGGGCAAATTGCGATGATGGGATTCGCTCCGTCATTTGCTCAATAACAGCGTAGCGTGCGACCGTATGATTTATCTGATGTGATTTTGGATAAAAATACCGACCAACGATATATTTGATCGCTGGTCGGTATAGATTTAGGGTGTTGGTAGATTTAAAGTTCGCGGTAGGCCATCTCGCCATGTTGTGATTCGTCGAGGCCGGCATGTTCTTCGGCTTCGCTGACGCGAATCCCGATGGTGGCATCGATGATTTTGAGCAACACAAAGGTGACACCGGCGGCATAGGCGGCCACCGCAAGCACGGCAATGGCTTGAGTCAGCAATTGGCCAGGGTTGCCATAGAGCAAGCCATCAAAACCGGCAGGATTGACGGCTTTGCTGGCAAATACGCCTGTCAAGAGGGCGCCAGTGATACCACCGATACCGTGGACACCAAAGACGTCGAGGGCATCGTCGACGCGACCACGCACGACGTATTCGACGGCAAAAAAGCAAACCAGCCCTGTGACGATGCCAATGACCAGGGCCGCCATGGGGGTGACAAAGCCGGCGGCCGGAGTGATACCGACCAACCCAGCCACGGCACCGGCCGATGCGCCGAGGACGCTGGGGCGTTTGTGGCGGATCCAGCTGGCAGCCAACCAGGCAAGCGTGGCGGCAGCAGCAGCGGTGTTTGTGGTAACAAACGCACTGACGGCTAGCCCATTGGCGGCCAGCGAGCTACCGGCATTGAAGCCGAACCAGCCAAACCACAACAAGCCGGTACCGATAATGGTGAGGGTAGCGTTGTGGGGTTGCATGGCTTGATCACCGTAGCCAAGGCGCTTGCCGAGGACCAAGGCACAGACTAAGGCCGATACACCCGAGGTGATATGGACGACGGTACCACCGGCGAAGTCAAGCGCGCCGAGATTGCGGATCCAGCCACCCACACCCCATACCCAGTGGGCGACAGGGGCATAGACGATGGTGGCCCACAGCAATGAGAAGATGGCGAAGGCGGCAAAGCGTTTGCGCTCGGCAAAGGCCCCCGAAATCAAGGCTGGGGTGATGATGGCAAACATCATCTGAAATACCATGAATGCCAAATGAGGGATGGTGGCCGCATAATCGGGATTTGGTTCGATCCCGACGCCATTGAGACCGATCCAATCAAGCCCACCGACAAGCCCATTGATGCTTGGAGCGAAGGCTAGGCTATAGCCCCAGAGAACCCATTGCACACTGATAAGCGCCAAAATGAAAAAGCTGTGCATGAGCGTAGAGAGCACGTTCTTTTGGCGGACAAGGCCACCATAAAAGAATGCCAAGCCTGGGGTCATTAACATCACCAGCGCTGATGAAACGAGTACCCATGTGGTATCTGCACCGTTAATTGCATTCATTGTGATTCCTCCCAACACAACACAAATTTCGTATAGAAACACCGTTTTTTGCATGCAAATGCCCATAGTGGCGGTGTTTTTGACACAGTCATATGACAATGTGCGTCATTGCACATTCGCGGGGATTATTTGGGAAAAAGAAAAGGGGGATATGAGGGAAATCCGTGGTGTGGGCATGCCACACCACGGATCGAAGCCAGTGAGGAATTAGGCGTCGTAGTACATGAAGAATTCGTAGGGGTGGGGGCGCAACGCAATGGCAACCACGTCCTTCGAGCGCTTGATGTCGATGTAGGACTCGATCAAGTCCTTGCTGAAGACGCCACCACGGAGCAAGAACTCGTGGTCGTTTTCGAGGGCGGTCAAGGCATCGGCCAAGCTCCCAGGCGTGCTTTGGATGTGTGACTTTTCTTCGGCGGAGAGCTCGTAGATGTCGACATTCAACGGTGCGGGTGGCTCGATTTTGTTTTGGATACCGTCGAGACCGGCCATCATCATGGCTGCAAAGGCCAAGTAGGGGTTGGTGGTCGGGTCGGGGAAGCGTACTTCGACGCGGCGCGCCTTGGGTGAGTTTGAATAGGTGGGGATACGGATGGCCGCTGAGCGGTTACGTACCGAGTAGACCAAGTTGATGGGGGCTTCGAAGCCGGGCACCAAACGGCGGTAGCTGTTGGTGGTAGGGGCACAAATCGCCAACAAGGCGGCGGCGTGCTTGAGGATACCACCGATGTACCAGCGAGCGGTGTCTGACAACAAGGCGTAGCCGTTGGCATCGAAGAACAACGGGTTGCCGTCCTTCCACAAGCTCTGGTGGACGTGCATACCGCTACCGTTATCGCCAAACAATGGCTTGGGCATGAAGGTGGCGGAGTAGCCGTGCTCTTTGGCCGTGGTGCGAACCACATATTTGTACTTTTGGAGCTGGTCGGCCATGGTCAACAACGTATCGAAGCGCATGTCGATTTCGCATTGACCAGCGGTAGCGACTTCGTGGTGGTGCAATTCGATGTCGATGCCGATGTTGGCCATCTTCATGATCATCTCGGAGCGGATGTCTTGCAAGGTGTCGGTGGGCGGTACGGGGAAGTAGCCTTCCTTGTAGCGCACGCGATAGCCCTTGTTGCCGCCTTCTTCTTCTTTGCCACTGTTCCAGATGCCTTCGGGGCTATCGAGGAAGTAGTAGCCCGAGTTTGAGGTTTGGTTGAAGCGTACATCGCTGAACATGAAGAATTCGGCTTCAGGACCAAAATATGCGGTATCGGCGATACCGGTGCTCTTGAGGTAAGCCTCTGCTTTGCGGGCCACATAGCGTGGGTCGCGTGAGTAGGGCTGACGGGCAATCGGATCGATGATGTCACAGATGAGTACCAAGGTGGGGATTTTGCAGTAGGGGTCGATGAAGGCCGTGCTGGGGTCGGGCATCATCAACATGTCGCTCTCGTGGATGGCCTGGAAGCCTTTGATGGATGAACCGTCAAAGCCCAATCCTTCATTAATCATGTCTTCGCTGAGGCGTGATGCCGGCAACGAATAGTGCTGCCAACCACCAAACAAGTCGGTGAAACGTGTGTCGACAATTTGGATGTTCTTGTCTTTGATGAGCTGCAATACTGCTTTTGCGTCCATTGCCATGTGCAATCTCCTCTTGCGTGAATAGCCCTTGTGCGGGTTCGCTGATTACCTTGTTGCCTGAGTGCAACACTTACTGCGCCATTGAGCAAGTATCATTCAATGCAGGTAGTATAAAAGAAATTACGCTGGTTTTTTCCTTGGCCGTCCCGATTAATTGGAGTCCCGGAATACTTTTTAATTTGTCAGTTGCATACAGCAATAGCTCATGTTCATAACGCGCCACGTTATTGATGCCGATGCGGTTCAAATACTC
>CALFIC010000061.1 GCA_937876225.1 uncultured Chloroflexota bacterium
CTTGGGGTGATAATACCTATGGCCAATCCACAGTCCCAACCAACCTTACAAACGTTGTTGCTATTGCTGCAGGCAACGAACATAGCATTGCACTCAAATCTGATGGAACCGTAGTCGCATGGGGGCATAATGATGTTGGCCAACTCGATATCCCGCTAGATCTCAAAAATGTTATCGCCATTGCAGCCAGTTGTAGTAATCATTCGCTTGCACTCAAATCCGATGGGACTGTTGTGGCTTGGGGGAAAAACGATTCTGGACAAACCAAAATCCCTACTGGACTATCCAATGTTGTAGCAATTACGACTGGTTCATGGCATAGTCTTGCTCTCAAAGCTGATGGTACAGTCATTGCTTGGGGCTCAAACTACTACAATGTACTAAATGTTCCTGCCGGTCTATCAAATGTCGTCGCCATCGCCACAGGTAGTGTGCATAATATTGCCTTGAAATCTGATGGTACCGTCGTTGGGTGGGGGCATAATGGCGATGGACAAATCTCAGTTCCAACAGGACTTACTAACGTCGTAGCCATTACCGCAGGGGGATGGCATACCCTTGTAAGCAAATCTGATGGTTCATTAGTAGCTTGGGGCAACAATTCACGCGGTCAAAGTAGTGTTCCTGGATCATTACTAATCCCAACGCCACGCACGTATACGATAACAGATCCACTTATTCCATCAATCACGTATACGACAACACCCACAAGCACGCAAACAAATACACCATAACCAACGATCATCCCTTCATACTAATTCATAAAGCGCAGCGCCGCACCCTGCTGCGGCTCTACAATATCCCCGACGGCGCATAGCAGCGCGGATCAAACCATTCTTCGCTGGCACAAAACGTCTCGACGTCGCTAATCTGCATGCCACAGTCAAGCAACACCGCCAAGCCGGGGTGCTCGGCCGGCACACGCAGGCTGGCACTCACCGCGCCGTCGGCCACCGCCCACGCCACCGTGCTTTGCAGTACCGCCGCCGCATACGCCACATCAAAGGCCGCCACTGGGCCAATGTTGCGTTTGTCGAGGGGCGACAAATCATAGCGCCGCTTTTGCACCACCGCTTGACCAACCAGTTGCGTGCCGGCAAAGAGCTGGAGCAATACTGCCCCCGTGCTGCCCACAAAAAAATGATCGATGTCGACGCGCCGGTCAAATCCCAAAAACTGGCGGTCGTGGTGCATCCAGGCATCCACATCAGTACAGACCGTCACCGTCAATTGCGGGGCAGCGATACGGGTCACGTCCGTTGTGGCAAGGAAATACATCGGCCAGCGTGGCACCATCCCCGCCCGTAAATAACGCGACACCGCCCGGCGATCGCCCGACGCCAAGGTACAGTGGATGAGTGTGGTGTCGGTATGGAGTTGCGCCAGCAATGCTTTGGCAATGCCGTGTGATTGCCATTCGGGGCGCACAAAACAATCGGCGAGGTAACAAATCCGCCCACGAGTTTGGGTGCCGGCTAGGCCGACAATCAGCCCATCGGCTTCGGCCACCAGCAAATGCCCGTGCTCGTACAAATGTGGCCACCACGGGGCAATCCCCAGCGCCGCCATGGCAGCGTATTCGCTGGGGTCAGTGAAGTCTGTAGCCAACCAACAATCGTGGACGGCGGCCATATCGGCGGCGGTGGCAGGACGAATGTGCATAGTTCCTCATAGGCAAATCACGTATTACACCATATTATCGCCGAATATGAAGGAGGGGCGAATCATGTCGGCGAATTCATTCGCCGCTATTCGCCCTTAAAATTGAAAATGCAAAATGGATAATTGAACATGCAGGAGGGGCGAATCATGTCGGCGAATTCATTCGCCGCTATTCGACCTTGCGGGTTCGGCACTTCACCTTTCCGCCACGGTTCCTACGTCCTGGCCGCTATCACCTCGGCACAGCGCGCAGCCCCAGACTCCTGCGCAATTTGTTGCCCCAACAGCGTAGCGGATTGACGGAGGGACGCACTATCCACCTGCTGAAAGGCCTGTGCGAGCCGATCGACCGTCACCTGTTTGCGGGCAAACACCCGCGGCGCTACCCCCAAATCCGTGGCTCGTTGCGCCCAGGCAAATTGATCGTTGGCAAAGGGCACGACGATGTTGGGCACACCGGCCCGCAAACCAGCCGCCGTCGTCCCCGCCCCACCATGATGACAAACGGCAGCCATGTGTGGAAAAAGCCAGCTGTGCGGCACTGCATCTATTGCAATAATCGATTCAGGCAGATTGGCAAGCGCACCAAGTCCACTCACCACCCCGCGTTTGCCACTTTTGACCATGGCCTGCACCACCGTTTCTCCCAAGGCCGTTTGGTCACCAAAGCCGGTCATACTACCAAAGCCCACATATATTGGCTTTTGATCATGTGCCAAAAAATCCGCCAGCGCCACACTCGGCACAAACGGTTGCGGCTCACGCACAAACCAATAGCCGTGCTGATGAATATGCGGGCTCCAATCGTGGGGACGGGCAAATACCGCATTGCTACACGAAATCACCGCCGGCTGGCGCTGGTCGTGACGGTCAAACGGCATGCCAAAATCTGCCGGCGCACTGCCGTACTTTTGTTTCCAAAAACCGTTGATTGAATCTTTGGAAGCCATCCATAACATCCCCTGCAACAACGTATAACTCAACGATTTGGTAAATCGATTAGCCGGAACCCGTCCATACAGCACCACCGACAGGTATTCGTTGGTGCGATGCATCGGGAATGGCGCCGCCAACACCGCCGGAATCCCATACAGTTGGGCCGCAAAATAGCCAATCGCACAGCCGGGGTGATAGACGATGACATCACTCCCCTCGCACGCCGCAAAAAAGTCGTGCACCATGTAGATGCCGTATTCCTTCATTTTGTTGAAGGCCAACAGCATCTTGAAGGGATTGTCGGCACTTGCCGCCGCTTGTAACATGCGGGGATCAACCTGCAATGAGTCCATGTCGGCGTTGATTGGAAAAAACTCGATGCCGTAGCCTTGAATAAATTGCGCAAAACTACGATTACCCGCAATCCGCACCGCTTTGCCCAACGCCATCAGCTCTTGTGCCAAAGCAATATAGGGCTGAAAATCCCCCCGTGACCCCGCACAAAGTATCGTAATCATTCATCCACTCCTCACCAAATCCAACACGGTGTCGTATGATTTCACTATAATGAATGCAATCACGACAATCAACCATCAAACATTGCCAAAATGTAGGATTTTGCTGAGGAGCGCGCCCATGCCCAAACGCACCACCATCATCGCCCACACCAAACAGAATCTGATTGATGCGTTTTGGGTGTTGTATTGCCAAAAACCGCTGGCGCAGATCACGGTCAAAGAAATCGTGACCCGGGCGGGCTACAATCGCAGTACGTTTTATGAATACTTTACAGATGTCGCGGCAGTACTCACCGCAATCGAAGATACATTGATCCCGACGATTGATACGTTACCGCCGTTTATCGGAGAATCCTACAGCATCGGCATGCCTATCGCACAATTTATGCAGTTATATCAACAAAACGCCAAATTTTATCTGGTATTACTGGGTGAAAACGGCGACCCGGCCTTTGCCAGCAAATTAAAAAATAGCATCAAACCGACGATTTTGCGCCTCTATCAGACGCATACCGAATACGACGAACTCCACCGTGATTTTATGGTGGAGTTTATGCTTTCAGCGTTGATTGGGGTGATGAGTTATTGGTTTCGCCAACAGCAACCACTCTCGCAAGCACAATTATTGGCATTGATGCACCAACTCATGACCCAAGGGGTGATGCCAGGAACGACCCACTCTGCACCACCCGACGACATGGAATGACATTGGGGAGCGATGCCCTACTTCTCTTGGCGGCGTTGGCGTTCACGAGCCCGGCGGGTAGTATTGGAATAAGTGGGCAGACGATCGCTTTGGCGGCCACGGTCGACCATAATCCGCCAGGCCTCGTCATCATCGGTGATAGTACGCAAATGGTCGTCGTCGATGCGATTGGATTGGCGTTCGTTGAGGCGGGCAATGCGCCGACTAAACGACTCATCACTGGCCGAGACCTCGGCCACACTCTGCCAATAGCGCCATAACAAGCCTACAATCACCAGAAAAACAACGGCTGCAATGACAAACACCGAAATTGGCGCATCCATATCGCCTCCATTCACTGATTAGATCCGCACTGTAGGGCGATATTCGCCCCAGACGGTGCGCAATACGCCACAGACTTCGCCGACGGTGGCGTTAGCGGCCAAGGCGACCCGCATGGGGTACAACAGATTTCCGGTGCCCCGTGCGGTGGCTTCAATATCGGCCAAGGCCGCCGCCACCGCCGCGTTGTCGCGCGTAGCGCGAATCTGCGTCAGGCGTGCGGTTTGCTCATTGGCGACGCTGGCATCTGGCCGAAAGGTGGGGACGGTGGTGGTAGATTCTTCCACAAAGCGATTCACCCCCACCACGATTTTTTGTTCTTGCTCGACTGCCCGTTGATGGGCATAGGCGGCATCGGCGATGGCACTCTGCACCCAGCCCTGTTCGATGGCCGTGACGGCTCCGCCCATGTCGTCGATTTCGCCAATCAAGGCAGCAGCCTGGGCAACTAATTCGTCGGTCAACGATTCAATCAAATACGAGCCAGCCAAGGGATCGGCACTGCTGGCCACGCCACTTTCGTAGGCGATGAGTTGTTGGGTACGCAACGCCAACGTAGCCGCTTGCTCAGTAGGCAAGCCGATGGCTTCGTCGTAGCCGTTGGTGTGCAGGCTCTGAGTGCCCCCCATCACTGCCGCCAGGGCTTGCAAGGTGGTACGCACCACGTTGTTGAGGGGCTGTTGGGCGGTCAGGCTCGAGCCAGCAGTCTGGGTGTGGAAGCGGAGCATTTGGCTTTGCTCACGCTTGGCCCCAAAGCGTTCACGCATGATGGTGGCCCATAATTTGCGGGCTGCCCGGAATTTGGCAACTTCTTCGAGAAAGTTGTTGTGACAGGCAAAAAAGAACGACAAGCGCGGTGCGAATTTATCGACATCGAGGCCGGCAGCCTGGGCCGCCGCCACATAGGCGATGCCGTTGGCAAGAGTAAAGGCGATTTCTTGCACTGCGGTACACCCTGCTTCACGCATGTGGTAGCCACTAATCGAGATGGTGTTCCACTTGGGGATGCGTTCGGCACAATAGGCAAAGGTGTCGGTCACCAAGCGCATCGACGGGCGGGGTGGAAAAATATAGGTCCCGCGGGCAGAATATTCTTTGAGGATATCGTTTTGGATGGTGCCACCCAAGGCATCGGCGGCCACTCCTTGGCGCTCAGCAGCCAATTCGTATAGCAACAACAGCACGGCGGCGGGAGCGTTGATGGTCATCGAGGTGGTGACTTTGTCGAGCGGGATTTGGTCAAACAACGCCAACATATCGTCGAGGCAGTCGATGGCCACACCCACTTTGCCGATTTCGCCTTCGGCGCGCACATCGTCCGAATCCATGCCCAACTGGGTGGGCAAATCAAATGCCACCGACAAACCGGTCTGGCCTTGGGCGAGCAGGTAGCGGTAGCGTTCGTTGCTGGCTTTGGCCGAGGCATAGCCGGCGTATTGGCGCATCGTCCAAAAACGACTGCGGTACATTTCGGGGTAGACACCGCGGGTAAACGGGTATTGACCAGGATCCGCTTGGGGGGCGGGGGCATCGTCCGCTTGATAAAACGGCTTTAAGGGGATCCCTGAATCGGTCGTATGCTCGGTCATAGCTGACTCCTTGGTTTTTATCTATCTCTCTATTGTAGCCTGATTTTGAATATTATATGGGTACATCATTGTGGGGTTGCCTGCACTATGAAGCACGAAATACCCTGTTTTAGCATAAATAATGCGGTATACTATACGCAATAATACAATGAAAACAGGGATGACATGGCGCCAACAACACGTACGACGGCACTATTGGCACTTGGCGCAATGGCAGCGGTCAACATTATCTGGGGAGCGGCTTTCCCCATTAGCAAACCAGCTTTTCACGATATTCCCCCAATTACCTTTGCCTTTTTGCGCTTCATGGTCGCACTGGTAATCATGGTACCCTTTGCCGCCCGCGAAATGCTCCAGCTACTGCGTGGACCCGAGCGCCGTCAGTTATTGCTGATGGGGGCAATTGGGTTTTGTGTGACCCAAATCACCCAAACCGAATCACTAGCACTCAGCCCCGCCACGCACATCGCCTTGATGGCCGCCACTGCCCCTTTATGGGTAGCGATGATGGCCGCCTGGTGGCTCGATGAGCCTTTTACGTTGCGCATGAAGGTAGGCACGGCTATTGCCTTGGTAGGGATTATCATCGTGCTCAACCCACGTGACGGCCTAGCCGGTGATTGGAAGCCGTGGCTCGGCTATGCGATTTATCTCGTCAGTTCGTTTGCCTGGGCGTCGTATAATGTAATGGGACGTTCGGTGATGCAACGCCAAAAAGCGCTGCCCGTCACCGCGACGGCAGCCTTGATTGGCGTAGTCTGTTTGGCGCCATTTGCGGGCATCGAATACCTCAGCGGTATGCGTACCGTATTGAGCGCTACCGCCATCACTGGCGTGTTGTACACCGCCATCATGGTGACTGTCGTTGGTTATGTCACGTTGTTTTGGGCCTTGACCAAAGCCGATTCGGCGCGGGTATCGGCCATGATGTATTTGCAACCCATCGCCGGCGTGGCGGTGGCGTGGTGGTGGCTGGGCGAGCAACCCGGCATTGGTTTCTTTATTGGCTCCGCACTGACGTTTTGGGGTGTTTGGTTGGTCAGCACCCTTGGGCGATCAGCACTTCCCACTGTGATTTCACGCACCGAATAATCTGGCAATGACGCCAACAGGAGGATGCAATGCGTTTATTATTTATTGCTGCTGAAGCAGCGCCCTTGATGAAGGTCGGCGGGTTGGCCGACGTGGCTGGCGCACTGCCGCGCCAATTACGCCACGACGGCGTCGATGCCGCACTGGTGATGCCCTTGTATCGCAAGATGCGCGCCGCAGTGGCGGGGCTTACGCCCATCACCGCCGGGTTTTTGGCGCTCGGTGAACGCCAAGAAGAGCTCCGTATTTATCTGGCACCCGATAGCGATGGCACACCCCGCTATTTACTCGATATTCCCGCCGCCTTCGAACGAGATGCCGTCTACGGTGAATTCGACGACGACGCCCGCTTTATTTTGTTTGCCCGCGGCGTCATGCACTTGATGCAACATCTACGTGAAGTCCTGCATTGGAACCCTGACGTCGTCCACGCCAACGATTGGCATACGGCCCTCGTGCTCACCTACATCCGCACACGCTACGCCTATACCTTTGGGCATATCGCCACCGTCTTTACCATCCACAATCTGGCCTACCAAGGCGAATACGGCGGCTGGTCACGCCATTTGGCAGGGCTGGACGAATGGGGTGGAGTCGAGCATCATGCGGGTTTGCCCGGTGACACCTTTAACTTTATGGCGCGGGGGCTATTGTCTGCCGACATGATCAACACCGTCAGCCCTACCTATGCCAGCGAGATTTTGTCGCCGGCCTACGGCGAGCGCCTCGACGGGATTTTGCGCACCATGCGCGACCGCCATAGCGGAATTTTAAACGGCATCGATACCGTATTTTTCAATCCTGCCACCGACCCCCAGATTGCCGCAACCTATAGTGTGAGTGATCTGAGCGGCAAATCGGCGTGTAAGGCTGCCTTGCGTCAGATTTTCAATCTGCCGACCGGCAAAAATCCCCCCATCGCGGCGATTGTGTCACGGCTGGCATCTCAAAAAGGCATCGATTTGCTCGATGCCGCCTTACCAGCGTTGTTTTCGTCCAGCGACATCCAGTTAGTCGTACTCGGCAGCGGCGAGCCGCATTGGGAGCAACGCATGCGTGAGCTCGCGGCGCGCTACCCCGACCGTTTGGCCGTGCATGTCGGCTTTGACGCCGCCTTGGCCAATCGGATTTATGCCGGCTGTGATTTGTTTTTGATGCCGTCGCGCTTCGAGCCAGGTGGGCTGGGGCAATTGATTGCTATGCGCTACGGCGCCGTGCCCGTGGTACGGGCGGTCGGTGGGCTCAGCGACACGGTGCGCGAAGGGCCCAATGGTAACGGATTCCGTTTTAGTGACTACACGCCCGAAGCTTTTTCTGAAGCCATCCAACGCGCCGTGCAGTGCTATCGCCAACCAGCCGAGTTCACCGCTATCCAATTACACAACATGAGCGAGGATTACTCGTGGAATCGCTCTTCAAAGTCTTACATCCACCTCTATCAACAAGCCATCCAACATCGCAAGGGTACTTTATGAGCGCACTCGTCGCCGTAGTGATGGGCTCACATTCGGACTGGGAGGTCATGCAACACTGCGTGGCGACCCTCGAAGCCCTCGGTGTCCCCTACGAAACCCAAGTGGTATCGGCGCACCGCACCCCCGATTTGCTGTTTTCCTTTGCCGAAAACGCCGCGGCCCGTGGCTTGCGGGTCATCATTGCCGGCGCCGGTGGCGCTGCCCACCTGCCCGGCATGTTGGCCGCCAAAACGTTGGTGCCGGTACTAGGCGTCCCCGTCCCCACCGGCGCCTTGAATGGCGTCGATGCGGTGTGGTCGATATTGCAGATGCCGGCAGGGGTACCTGTCGGCACCCTCGCTATCGGCAAAGCAGGTGCCATCAATGCGGCGCTCCTCGCCGCAGCCACCCTCGGCCACGACCACCCCGCTATCGCCACTGCCCTCGCCAATCGCCGTCATGCCAATGCCCAAAAGGTGCTTGACAATCCCGATCCACGGACCCCACCAAATTCATAATTATGCAATACCACTGTTGCACCAAAAATTCATCACAATCCAGCTTATATTAATTCATACTCGTTACAGTCTTAATATAGTTTTAAATTTGCACTATGTTACGAAAAAATAACAGAAAATAGCAATTTTTTATATAAAACCACACGATTACGTACCTATATACAGCACGTTTTCATATAAAAGCACACGATTACGTGCCTATATTTCGTTGTATTGTAAATGCATTGTAAATAAAAAAGATATTTATACATGATATTATAAATAGCAGTACATCTCATGCACATCAAATATGCGACATACTCATTGCGTGCACGAATACAAGGAACAGACTATGAATTCAGCTGCTAAAATTACTCCCCGCCGTTGGCTCATGATGCTCATCGTGTTGCTGTGTGTCAGTGCATTCACCCAATCGCTGATGCCAGCCCATGCCATGAGTAGCAACTGTAGCGCTCGTGGGGTCGGCGTTGATTTGAGTGGATGTGATTTACGGAGGCAAGATCTATCAAACCTCGACCTCACCGGAGCAAATTTTCGTTCTGCCAACTTGACCGAAGCCAAGCTGAATTCGGGCACATACAACAACGCCGACTTCAGCGGTGCCACACTCGTCTTGGTAGAAATCAACAATAGTTCTGTAACCAATGCCAATTTTACCGGGGCAACTGTTGGCATTGTCACAGGCATGACGGGGCAGGGGGCTGTACGACCTGGAAGCAATTTCAGTGGATCAAATTTTAGCACCGCAGATTTATATACTGCAATATTTAAATCCTCAAATTTGAGCAACACCAATTTTTATCAAGCGAACTTATCACATGCGGGTATACGCGATAGTATAGTTACCGGCGCAGATTTTCGGCTCGCAAATATGGAGCGTACAGGGCTTAGCAATAGCACGTTTACGAATGCCGACTTCCGGGGTACAAATTTGACGAATGCGTATATAGGTGGCGGTACGTTTACAAATGCCAAATTTAATGGTACGAGCAATGCCACTGCCGCTAATTTTTACCAACTAAAAATAGAGTCATACCAGGATCCTAGCACTGCGACCGTGACGCGTCCTGATTTTACGGGGGCTGATTTTACAAACGTCAGTTTTGCAGATGTTTACCAATATCGAATTACAATGGCAAATTTCACATCAGCCATTATGACGGGCACGAATTGGAGTAATGGGGTAGTTTTTTATGGGGTTATCTTAGACGGCGCTAATTTTGCGAGTGTTCAAGCACCAGATATGATTTGGGATGTTGCTACCGTAAATAGCACCAAATATCCAGTGAGTTGTGTGGGGACCAATTTCACCGATACAGTATTCGCCACAGCATTCAATGGTTTAGCAGTCAATCCCGATTATCCGGTTAATTGTTCAAATGCACTATTTACACGGGCAGATTTATCCCAAGCGAGAATCTCACATATGAACTTCACGGGGGCGAGTTTCATTAGCGCAAACCTCACGCAGGCATATATAGGGGGGAGTGATTTTACCACGGCCAACTTCACCAACTTCACCAACACTAGCCTGTTTAGCGCTAGTAATTTCGAAACATATTATGCTGCCGATGGTACGATTTACCCCACAATCTGGCATAACACCATCTGCCCTAACATGCAAAACACCAACATGTTCAATCCCGAAATCTGCTCATTGACTGCACCCACGATTACACCACTGGTTTCCCACACGCCATCAAAAACGCGAACGGCAAGTAATACCAAAACACCGAGTAACACCGCAACCAAGTCAAACACCAAAACGCCAAGCAACACTGCGACAAAATCAAATACCAAAACGCCAAGCAACACCGCGACACAAACCAATACTGCGACAGTCACACCCACACCAACCAAATCGAATACGGCGACACAAACCAGTACCCGTACCAACACACCGACCCGCTCGAATACCAATACGCGCACCAATACACCCACGATAACCAATACACCCACGATAACCAATACACCTACGACAACCAATACACCGACATCAACAAGCACCAAGACAGCAACAAGTACCAAGACAGCAACAAGCACCAAGACAGCAACGAGTACTAAGACCCTGACTGCGACAAATACGTCTACACCGACCAACACACCAACCATGGTTGTCCAAGAAGTCAGTGCCAGTGGTACCTATACCTGTGCCATGGCCGATAACACGGGCTGGTGTTGGGGTGCTAATGGCAACGGGCAATTAGGCAATAAGGCCAACACCAATACCAAATTGCCGGTTAAAGTCCTCAAGAGCGATGGCACCACCCTCACCAATATGGTGCATGTCGTTGTGGGTGTGAATAGTGGCCATAGCTGTGCCATCACCGATACCAACCTTTTGTGGTGCTGGGGGCTCAATGGATCGGGACAACTTGGCATTGGCACAGTGAGCAATGTCAATGGCGCCGTACGTGTCAAAAAGAGTGCCAGCCTGACCCTCGACACCGTCAGTGCCGTCAGCCTAGGCGGTGAACATACCTGTGCCATCGTCGCAACCACCGTCTACTGCTGGGGCAATAGTATCTATGGTGAAACTGGCCTTGGTACTATTTCCACCAAAACCACCTATGCCACCGTGGTAACCAATGCAAACGGCACCCCATTCACTGGGGTAAGTGAAGTCAGCGCCGGATTCCGCCACACCTGTGCGGTTAAATCGGGGAATGTCTGGTGCTGGGGGCTCGACCTACAAGGTCAACTCGGTGACGACACACTACGGGTAAACAAAACAAACCCCGTAAAAGTCGTGAAATTTGATGGTTCGACATTGAGTGATGTCACCCATGTGAGTAGCAGAGGTTTCCACACCTGCGCTATGACATCTACTGGCGAAATGTGGTGCTGGGGATTCAATCAATATGGACAAATCGGTGATGGCACCACGTCAGCAGGCACCGTTGGGAGCAACACCATGCCGCCAGGTCGCTCACGAGCGGTCCAGGTATTGCAGAGTGCCGGCACACCACTGACTGGGGTAACCGCGATCGCGGTCGGGTACAACAATAGCTGTGCCCTGATTAGTGGTGCAGTCTGGTGTTGGGGGCTCAACGACAAAGGTCAACTCGGCGATGGCACCACGACTAACCGCCTCTATCCCGTTCGCGTCATCATGACCGACGGCACACCCCTCGCCAATGTCGACAACCTCAGTAGTGGGGGCCAGCATACCTGTGCCGTCGCGAATCAAAAAGCGCTCTGTTGGGGTGACAATAGTGCAGGGCAACTCGGTGACAACACCCTCATCAACAAACTACGAGCCTTTATCCTCGGGTTGTAACATCATCACCGTAGCGATCATCCCCTCAGTATCGTGCTCCTGCATTGAGAGGATGATCGCTACGGTCACCCCATCATAATTGCGTGAAAATAGCACATCCCTCCTACTACGCATGCATTAAATAATATACTCACCTGCTTATACATGTTCACCTATCAAAATTGTGTGATGAATTATGTACAAACGTATTGCTATAAATCACATCTCGTATACACACAATATATTTATTATTCGAGCAAACAAAAAATAAGTGAATTCTTTTTTGCCAAAACGAAAATACGAGTTTGTTATCTCACCATAACAATAAGCATTTTATTATTTTTTCATGGTCTAAAATTTTCTAATTAATTATTGTGATACTGTCATCTATAAATGTAAATAATGTAAATAAAGAACCACATCTACTAATGATATAATTTAAGTATGTTTATCAATTTCTAATTTACAAACGCATAGTTATGCAAAAGGGGCTCTCAATGCATGCACTCGGCAAAACACCCTCCCGCCGTTGGATTATGGTACTCATCGTATTGTTGAGTATCGGAGCTTTCACGCGGTCGCTCATGCCAGCCCATGCCATGAGTAGCAATTGTAGCGCCCGTGGAGTCGGCGTTGATTTGAGTGGATGTGATTTACGTGGACAAAATCTTTCGAACCTCGACCTTACTGGAGCGAATTTCAACACGGCCAACTTGGCCAATGCCCAGATGAATTCGGGGACATATAGCAACGCAGACTTTCGTGGTGCCACACTTACCAACGTAATGATGAGCAACAGTACTGCAACCAATGCCAATTTCACGGGGGCAACACTCACTGGCATGATGATAGGGATGATGGGACCAAGTAGCGGAAGTAATTTGAGTGGATCAAATTTTAGTACGGCAAATTTATCAAATGTAATGATTATGAATGCCGCAAATTTGAGCGGTGCGAATTTCTACCAAGCGACAATGACAAGTTTTCAAGCTACAGCGAGCACATTTACTGGGGCAGATTTTCGGCTTGCAAATATGACTGGGGCACAGCTCACCGAAGACACATTTACGAACGCTGACCTACGGGGAGTAAACTTGTCACAAGGTCGGATCATGGGTGGTACATTTACCAGTGCAAAGTTTAATGGCACTACCAGTGCCAATGCCGCTAATTTATCTCAAATAAGTATAAACCCTGGCATGACCGGCACCATGCCCTTATTTACTGGGGCTGATTTTACGAACGTCAGTTTTGCAAATCGTATGATATCGTATGCTGATTTCACCAATGCCATCATGATTGGTACCGATTGGACCGGAGCAAGTGTATTCGGGGTTATTTTCGATGGTGCAACTTTCACCAATGCCCAAATGAGCACTATGCTGTGGAGTATTGCCAATGTAAGTGGTATAGAACATGCAGTAAGTTGCGTGGGAACAAATTTCACCAATGCGACACTCACTGGGCTCCAAGCAAATCCATATATTCCGGTTAACTGTTCAAATGCGCTGTTTACCGGTGCCAATTTATCCAATGCACGCATGAACCGGATGAACCTAACGGGCGCAACATTGATAAACGCCAATTTAATCGGGGCGAATATCGGCGGCAGTAATCTTACCACGGCCAATTTCACCAATGCGAGTCTATTTAGTGCCGATGTCAGCCCCTACGTTGATGCCAGCACCAGTACGAGTTACCCTACAACGTGGCACAACACCATCTGCCCAGATACCAGCAATAGCAACATCGTCACCCCCGAAATCTGTACCACGTTGACCTATCTACCTACGCGCACCACCACCCCCACCGCATCGAACACTCCGACTGCAAGCAGTACCAAATCACCTACCGCAACCAATACCAACACTGCAACATACACCGCGACCGCAACCAGCACGGCCACCAAAACTAGCACGGCAACAAAAACCAACACTGCCACCAATACCAGCACGGCCACAAAAACCAGCACAGCCACCAATACCAATACCCGCACGTCGACTCCTACGCGCACGTCGACTCCCACCCGTACGGCCACTTTCACCGTCACGAGTACGGCGCCGGCAACGAGTAGTAATTGTTCAGCACGTGGCATCAATGTCAACCTGAGTTATTGCGATTTACATGGTCAAGATTTATCGACCACAGACATGACGGGTGCCAAGTTTTATTCGGCCAATCTATCGGGAGCCGTATTACGGGGTACCTATGCAAATGCCGACTTCAGACTCGCAAATCTTACCAATGCGACTTTTTTTGGCAGCACTGCAACCAATGCTTCTTTTAATGCAGCAAATCTGACTGGTGCCAATATTTCGAATAGTACGTTTGGAGGCGCCAACTTTAGTGGAACAACGTCAGGATCGGCTGCAAATCTTGCGAGTGTCACGAGTTCTGGCATGTCGTTGGCTGGGGCAAACTTAACCAATGTTAGTTTCAGAAATGCCACCATACCCAGTACGATTTTGACTGGGGCACAAGTCAGAGGAGCAAATTTTTCGAATGCCACGTTGAGTGGAACTGTACTCGACAGTCTCGACTTTACTGGAGCGAATTTCTCCGGAGCACAGCTCAATGGTGGTGGGCTGACCGTTACAAGTTGTATCAATACAATCTTTGACTCGGCCAATCTCAGCTTCGCAATTATCAGTAGCACAGACTGCAATCATGCCACATTTCGCAATGCAACAATGATTGGAGTGCAGCTCAATGGGTCAAATCTCACCAGTGCCAATCTCACCAATGTCAATCTTGAAGGTGCACAGTTAAATGGCACCAATTTCACCGATGGAATACTCACAAATGCGCTGATTATCAATACAACTAGTTCCAGTATGAATTTCACCAATGCGAATTTCAACGGGGGCGCATTTACGAATTCCATGGTAAATGCGCTGAACCTCACGGGTGCGAGTCTGGTGGGGACGACTTTTACGGGAGCCCATTTGAACGGCAGTGATTTCACGAGTGCCAATTTCACCACTTCGTTTACGTTGTTCAATGCAACGCTCAGCGGTGTGACATGGCACAACACCATCTGCCCAGATACCCGCAACAGTAATCTGCTCAACCCTGAAGCCTGTCCGCCACCAGCAACAGTCACCCCCACACCAACCAAAACGAGTACATCGACTAATACCAGTACATCGACCAAAACCAGCACCAGTACTGCCACTGCCACTTTTACCGCGACTGCAACCCGCACAGCCACACCTACCCGCTCAAATACCAATACGCGCACCAATACATCCACGGCAACCAATACACTCACGGCAACTAATACCAAGACAGCAACCAGCACCAAAACCGCAACTAGCACCAATACTGCCACCGCCACAAATACATCCACCCCGACTATCACGCCTACGATGGTTGTCCAAGAAATCAGTGCCAGTGGCACCTATACCTGTGCCATGGCCGATAACACCG
>CALFIC010000062.1 GCA_937876225.1 uncultured Chloroflexota bacterium
CGATCTAAACACGGTCCAGCCCTATTTTGAGCGTTCGTGGCGCCATTTTAGTTCGCATCGCCACACGCCATCGGCGGGGGTGGTTGGCGCGCCGGCAATTACGCAGGCCGGGCGTGTGATCTATTTCGCCCACCCCGTATTCACCCAATACCACACCAACGCACCGCGCTGGGTCAAGCAATTGGTCGCTGATGCGATTACACGTTTGTTGCCCACGCCGCTGTTGCGCCATCAGGGCCCTTCGACGATTACCAGCTCGGTGATGCGCCAAACCCAGCGCACCATCGTGCATCTGTTGCACTATATTCCCGAACGGCGCGGGTTAGATTTTGATGTCATCGAAGACGTCATCCCGCTCTATAATGTCCAAATCGCCATTCGGGCTGATCGAGCAATTGGCCAAATGGTTCTTGCTCCTAGCATGCAGGAACTAAAATACACACACCACGCTGGGTATTACCATGTCACCATTCCGGTGGTTGATGGGCACGCCATGGTGGTGTGTAATGATGCGTAAATAGGAGTAAGTTTGTGTAAATCGCCTACGCCAATTGCTCGGCGTGGGCGATTTTGATGCAGACGTTGCTAATTACGGTAATCCCTGCGGCCTGGGCTTGGGCCTCGGCCTCAGCATGATGGATGTCGAGTTGCAACCACAATACCGTGGCACCGATGGCAAATGTGTCGACTACAATCTCTGGGACGGCACTCGATTCACGGAACACATCGACGATGTCGATGGCCACCGGTACATCCCGTAGCGTGGCATAGGCTTGTTCGCCCAGCACCTGCGTTTCACGCGGGTTGACAGGGATGATACGGTAGCCGTGGCGTTGTAAGTAGGCAGCTACTTGGTAGCTGGCCCGCTCTGGTTTGCTCGATAGACCGACCACGGCAATTGTTTTGCTCTGTTGGAGTACTTGGGTAATTATTTCATTGCTCATGGCTATGTTCCTACCACATGCGTGATTAGCCGATGGATAGGCGCACCTTCGCCAGTACCACAAGCCGCTTCGTCAGGCTTGTCGGACAAGCCAAACAACAATGCCCCTTGGGCATGCCATTGCTGGGCGATTTGCCATAATTCACCGGTGATTACGATTTCGCGCGTCAAGAGATCGAGTGCGTCCAAATTGTCGGGAGCACACCCAAAACGCGCTGCCGTCTCGGTGTATTCGATGTAGCGGAATGCTTTGAATGGCGTCATGTCGCCGGCGCGGTAGAGTTGGGCGAAATCACGCTGGAAGTCCTCGAGGGGTGATTTGAACGTCTGAATTCGGGCTTCCGTCAAGTCTACATAATGCGAAAAATCACGCATGATGCCTTGTTCGAGCATCGATTGCAAGCCATCGGGGGTAACGATGCCACCACCGGCCATTACACAGATAAACGCCAAAAAGTCTTGGTTGTCGCCGGTGAAGCGGTGGAAGCGCGGTTGATTGAAACGGTGGTAGGTTTCGCTAAACACTGCATCATTGTAATTGTTGCCGAGTACCGTGGTGACGGCGCTTTTGAGGGCGGTGAGGCGAGCTGCATCGATGAGTTGGTGATTGCGACCACGGGCGCCAATGAAGGTTTTGTCGAGGTCAATCAGGATAGCGGTATGTTGGTCAACGATATGTTGGGCGGCAAAGGCATCGATGTTGCGCCAACGATTTGAGGTATAGACACCAGCATCATTCGATACGCCATAAAACGGATCTTCGCTGCGTTTTTCGTCACAAATAAATGCCGCACCTTGCCAGCCTGAACGTTTGGCGATGGTCAGATAGGTGCCACCATCGCTTTGGCGGGTATCACCAATCATCAGAAAGCGCTGGATTGGTCCGGCTTGACGTAACGATTGAGCTGCGTTCAAAATAGTCATCGCCACATTGGCATAGGCGTCATCGCCTTTGCGTGGTTGCGTATTGGGGGCAATGTCTTGTAGGCCAGGGAGGCGGGCGTCGATGGGTCGGATATTGCGGTAGGCCACAAAATCGCCCAACACATCGGCCACGGCGTGACGTCCATAGATTTGCATCAACGACTCCTTCGGCTATTTGCCGGCATACCCAGCGGCGACCAAAAGTTCGGCATTCAAAATCGCTCCACCAGCGGCGCCACGAATCGTATTGTGTGACAGCACTACCATGCGCAAATCATTGACTGGGCAGCTACGAATGCGTCCAATCGACACGCTCATCCCAGCGCCCAAATCGCGGTCTCGGCGGGGTTGGGGCCGTTCAGGATGGGTATGGATGATCAGCGGCTGTGTTGGTGACGAGGGCAAATCACGCACGATTTGCGGGGCTTGCCAGCCCGCATATATCGCATTGGCATCAGCAACCGTTAATCCTCGTATCGATTTAAGCGAAATGAGCGCCGTATGACCGTCGGTCACGGGTACTCGCGTGACTTGGGCGCTCATGCGCATCGGTGCCAACGTGATTGCCGAGTTGTCATAACGACCAAGAATTTTACACGGTTCTGCTTCAATTTTTTCTTCTTCAACACCATTGGCAATGTTGGGCACAATGTTGTCGATGATATCGAGTGATGGCACCCCCGGGTAACCTGCCCCCGACACGGCTTGGAGCGTGGCGATTTGCACGATGTCGAGCCCGACGGCGTCGTAGAGGGGCTTGAGCGCCATGGCGATACCGATTACCGAACAGTTGGGGTTGGTGACCAGCGCGCCACGCCAGCCGCGTGCTTTGCGTTGGTCGTCGATGAGATTGACGTGTTCGGGATTGACTTCAGGGATGATGAGGGGCACATCGCCGGTCATGCGATACGACGATGCATTGGAGCAGACGGCGGTATGGGCGGCCCACAGTGGTTCGTAGAGCTTGGCGGCATCGGTCGGCAAGGCCGACAAGGCAATTGCCACATTATCGGCGACCACATCACTTGGTTGCACAATCATGTTGGCGACACTGGTCGGCGGTGCGCCATCGAGTACCCAGCGCACTAGTTCGCCGTATGGGCGGCCAATGGTGCGATCAGAGCCGGTGAGGACGGCGATTTCAAACCACGGATGGTTTTCGAGCAGTTGGATCATACGTTGGCCAACGGCACCCGTTGCCCCGAGGATGGCGACGGGAATGCGAGATGAGTTCATACCGACTCCTTTGTGTCGTATCGATAATACAAATGAAATGCGTCTATTTCTTGGTTATCCACCATCAACAAGGCTGGTTCTTGGGCGTATTGCACAAACCCTGCGCGCTCATAGCCATGCAACGCACGCGTTTGCGGTGCCGTCACGCTTAATTTGAGCATCGTGAACTGCTGTGTACGGCCATGATCAATGACTGCCTGCAACAACCGTTGCGCAATCCCGCGCTGGCGATATGCCGGGAGCACATACATCCCCCACACCATCCCGCAATGGGCTATTTTGGGAGAGGCATCGCAACGGCACCCCACCATTCCTACCAGTTCGTCAACCACCACCGCCAGCACAATGTTCTGCACTCCAGTGCTATTGCGACTGGCCATTTGCGCCCATTGGTCGTCTGACCACTGCGTTGCTTGGCTCACACTCATCGCAAACGCCAAGGGCTCTTGGGTAAGAGCCTGCATACGCAGTCGTTTCACTGCCATGGCATATGCGGGTTGAATGCGCCGTATCTGCATCGGTTATGCCAATGCCAATTCGTGGAGCGCTTTGACGGCGATATCGCCGTCACCGGCGGCGACCACGATGCTAATCGAACATTCCGACGATCCTTGGGCAATGACCAGGATATTTACACTGGCTTCGGCAATCGCATTGAACACTTTGGCGGCGACGCCGGGACGTTCGTGGATGCCCACACCAACCACGGTCACAATCACCACTTCGTCGCGTGATTTCACCCGGTCAATGTCGCCCCGTTCGAGTTCGTGGCGGAGGGATTGTTCGAGTTCATTAATTACTGATGGCGTCGACTGATTGGGGATGACGAAACAGATGCTTTGCTCAGATGATGCCTGCGAAATCATCAACACATTGGCTCCCGCCTGGGCCACCGCACTAAACGTGCGGGCAGCTACGCCTTGCACGCCAATCATGCCCCGCCCCTCGACGGTAATCAGATTCATGTTACGGATGACGGTGACGGCCCGGATGGCGTGGGTGGTGGGCTCTGAAACCCGTGTCACCAATGTGCCCACATGACTGGGATTGAAGGTATTGCGGATGCGGATGGGGATGCCTCGTTCAATCACGGGGCGGATGGTCTTGGGGTGCAGGACTTTGGCGCCGAAATATGCCAACTCGCTCATTTCGGCGTATGACAGGTGATTGAGTACTTTGGCATGCTTGACGAGACGGGGGTCGGTGGTCATTACGCCGTCGACATCGGTGTAGATGTCCACTTCATCGGCGTCTAATGCTTCCCCAAAAATAGCCCCGCTATAGTCACTGCCACCTCGGCCCAGCGTGGTAATTGCACCACTGGCGGTGGCTCCGATAAAACCAGTAATCACTGGCGTGATGCCTTGGGCGAATAGCGGCAAAATCGCCGCTTGGATTTGGTCGCGGGTTTGGGGGTAAATCGGGGCGCCATTACCAAACTCCGCCGTCGTCAACACCACCGTGTTGGCATCGATGGCTTGGGCTGGTGTGCCTTTGGCTTGTAAGGCGGCGGTGACGAGGCGCACACTCATCCGTTCGCCAAGGCTGGCGATGGCATCGAGAGCTCGTGGCGAGGCCTCGCCGAGGACGCCGACGGCTTGGATGAGGAGTTCGTATTCGCTAATCAATGCCGTGATTTGTTGAGCAATCGCTGCACTTGCTGGTGTATCACCCGCTAATTCGTGCAAGGTAGTGATGTGGCGGGTACGCAGGGCATCGGCACTGGCGTGGGCGTTAGCTTTGTCACCGCGGGCAGCCGCGTTGGCGCCGTTGATTAAGATATCGGTGACGCCACTCATGGCTGATACGACGACGGCGACATTATCCCACGCTTGTTTTTGATCATGCACAATCTGACAAAGCATGCCGATGGCTGCGCTACTTCCGACCGACGTGCCGCCAAATTTCATTGCAAGTACGCTCATATAGTCCTCGTTATTTTATAATCCGAGCCATTTGACAATGGCATCGAGGTTGGCAGGAATTGGTTCGGGGGTGGCGAATTGTTCCACCGCCGTGTTGGGGTCTTTCAGGCCATGGCCAGTTACTATTGCGACATAGGTGCCATCGCGGTCGACTTGGCCGCT
Organism: uncultured Chloroflexota bacterium; assembly: GCA_937876225.1. Taxonomy (GTDB): domain Bacteria; phylum Chloroflexota; class Chloroflexia; order Chloroflexales; family Roseiflexaceae; genus UBA965. The sequence continues at coordinate 5,191 of CALFIC010000062.1, forward strand.
CTGCACCAATTTGCGGAGCCCTGCCACGCCGGCTGCCGAGGCTGGCTCAATAAATACCGCTTCTTGGCGGGCCAAATCACGCCATGATGCCAAAATCTCGGTGTCGGTGACTTCGCTAATAATACCTTCAGATTCATCGCGAGCAGCGACTGCTTGCGTCCAGCTAGCCGGATTACCGATGCGGATGGCAGTAGCGATGGTTTCGGGGTAGGCGATGGGTGTGCCACGCACGATGGCTGCCGAGCCGCTGGCTTCAAATCCCAGCATGCGTGGCAAGTTTTTGATTTTGCCGGCGGCATGGTATTGTTTGAAACCGTGCCAATAGGCGGTAATATTACCGGCGTTACCAACGGGGAGGCACAACCCGTCAGGCGCACGCCCTAATTCATCACAAATCTCATAGGCAGCAGTGGCTTGGCCATCGATGCGGTAGGGATTGACCGAATTGACCAGGGTCAGGGGGTGTGATTCAGAAATCTCACGCACAATCCGCAAGGCGTCATCAAAGTTGCCCTCAATTACTAGCAAACGTGCACCATACATCAATGCCTGTGCCAATTTGCCCAGCGCGATTTTGCCCGATGGGACCACCACTACCGCTTCGATGCCGGCCCGGGCGGCATAGGCTGCCGCACTGGCGGAGGTGTTGCCCGTCGAGGCGCAAATTACGCAATTGGAACCGGCTTCTACCGCTTTGGCAACGGCCATCACCATGCCACGATCTTTAAACGAGCCGGTGGGATTCATGCTTTCAAGTTTGACATATAACTTGGCCACACCTACGGCTGCGGCCAAGCGTGGGACGTCCAACAAGGGGGTGTGGCCTTCGCCGAGGGTCAGCATGGGTGTGTTGGCGGTGATAGGCAAAAATTCTCGGTAATCTGTGAGTAACATATGCGCCTTTCATACAAAAACCCCCCTCCTTGTGGGAGGGGGGCGACACCAGGTCGACCGAAACACCACTCACCACACCTCTATGCCGCACCGGTAGTGGTGCGGCTGCGAGTAGTAGTAGTAGTAGTCGCCATACGGCAAATGGTTTTATTCAACATGGTGCTAATAATACGTCCTCTTTTGCGCACTGTCAAATAGATAGAGATTGGGTATAATACCATAATGGAATAGGGCGCTATCCGTTTGTTGAATGAGTAGGTTAGGAAAATAGTATGTACGACGCAACCATGGTTGCCATTGATGTTGAAGCAACCGGTTTAAGTGATATTGACGATGAAGTTATTGAGGTCGCCGCGGTGCGCTTTCGTGGTTTGACTGAAGTCGACCATTACACCACTTTGGTCAAACCAAGTATTCCAATCCCCTTCAAAATCTCACGCATCACTAACATTACCGATGCCATGGTAGCCGACAAACCGTCATTTGCCGAAGTACGCGCTCAACTCAAGGCATTTATCGGCGATGACCCCGTGCTGGGACATAGTGTCGATTTCGACGTACGGATGCTGGCGGGTTCGGGACTACGCCTCAAACAACCGGCCATCGACACGTATGAATTTGCTACCTTAGTGACACCAAATGCTGGTAGTTTTAAGTTGACTGATTTAGTCAAAAAATTAGGCGTGACGGTACAAGACGACGGTGAAGCCCACCGTGCCTTGTACGATGCCCGCCTTGCCCAACGCCTTTTTTGTCGTTTGTATGAATTACTTATCGACAACGACATGGCTCTTATCGAAGAAGTACTACGTATCACCCGTACCTTGCCGAATTGGCCACTGCGTCCAATCTTTGCGCAAGCGTTGAGTGATGTGGCCAAGGCCTCATTTGGGAAAAATCAGCCTCGTCGCGTACGCTCACTCGACGACTACATTCCCCTCGAGCCGACCAATTCGTCGACGCCGATTCGCAATACCACCATCCAAAAAATATTTTCGACCAATGGGGTATTGGGGCGCATGTTCCCTGGCTACGAACAACGCGAACCACAAGTCACCATGTCCACCGCCGTCGCCGAAGCATTTAATACCGGCGATCATCTCATCGTCGAAGCGGGCACGGGTACCGGTAAAGGCCTGGCGTACCTCGTACCCTCCGCCTTGCACGCCCTCGAGCGAGGTCAACGGGTCGTGTTAACCACGCATACGATCAACCTGCAAGACCAATTGTTTTTTAAAGATATTCCCGCCCTCACCAAAATCTTTGATGCCGAACGGGCTGCCGGCAATACCCAAATCCCCGATGTTGACTTGCAGTCGGCATTGCTCAAGGGGCGCAGCAATTATCTGTGTATGCGCCGCCTCGACGAAGCCAAGTCTGTGGGTGGCATCAATGACGACGACACCAAATCGTTGCTCAAAGTGGCGATGTGGGCCACCAAAACCGACGCCGGTGACCGCAATGAAATCGCCTTGTTTGACCGCGAAATGGTGACCTGGAATCGCTTGCATGCGGGCTTCGACATGTGCAATGGTCCCGCCTGTGCCTACTTCGACCAATGCTGGTTCTTTTTGGCGCGGCGCCAAGCCGAAGCCGCCCATTTGGTGGTGGTCAATCATGCCTTGATGTTGATCGACATGGTGATGGAATCACCGATTTTACCACCATATGACCACGTGGTCATCGATGAAGCGCATAACCTCGAAGACGTTGCCACCGATCAATTTGGCTGGCGCCTCGATTATAGCGACGTCACCACCTTTTTTGATAGCATGATCCACGAAGGTGGGCAGATGCAAGCTGAAGGCTTATTGTTGCGCTTGCCGACGTACCTCAAGGGCAGTACTGCCGGACGCGATGTAAGCGAACAAATGGCGAGGATTGTCGAACGTACCAATCCCGCTATCGAACGGGCTCGCACCCAAATCCGCGAATTGTTTGATTTGATGAGCATTGTGATGCTCCAAGAAGCCGAAACCAATAGTTATGACACCCGCCTGCGGATTACCGCTGCTACCCGTCGCTTGAGTAAATGGCAACCGATTCTGCCGGCGTGGGAAAATGTGGCGCTGTCGTTTCGCAGCATCGCTTTGCAACTCAACGATCTCACACAGTTGGTCGATTCCTTGGCCGATGCCAACGTCGTTGATTACGAAGCGCTGGCGAGCCAAACCAAATCACTCAACCGCTTTGTGACGGACTTCAACATGAATATGGCCAATTTTATCCATGGTGAAGACACCAATCTGATTACCTGGATGCTCCAAGCCCGTAACCGCGATGAATTACAGCTGGCGATTGCGCCTCTTGAAGTAGCAAGTTTGCTCCGCGAACGCTTGTTTGACAAAAAAAAGAGCGTTATTCTGACCTCGGCTACCTTGTCGGTCAATAACCGCTTTGACTATGTGCAACAGCGCCTCGGGGTAGACACCGACCACCACATCCAACTCGATTCCCCGTACGACTACGAAGACCAAGTCTTGCTCTATTTGCCCCAAGATATGCCCGAACCCAAAGATTTCGAATACCAACAAATTCTTGAACAAGCGATTGTCGATACCGCGGTAGCTGCAGCAGGCCGCACGCTGGTATTGTTTACCTCGACCAGTGCCTTGCGCTCCACCTACAATGCTGTGTATGAGCAACTGGCTGAGCAGGGGATTAATTTGCTGGGGCAGAATTTGGACGGTTCACGCAAATTGATTTTGGAGCGCTTTAAAACCGAGCCGCGCAGTGTGCTATTTGGTACATCGAGCTTCTGGGAAGGGGTCGACGTGGTGGGTGATGCCTTGTCGGCACTGATTATCACCAAACTGCCCTTTGCCGTGCCCAGCGACCCTATTTATGCGGCCCGGTCAGAACAATTTAGCGATGCCTTTAACGAGTACTCGTTGCCACAGTCGATTTTAAAGTTCAAACAAGGGTTTGGCCGGCTCGTCCGCGCCAAAGACGACCGTGGCATCGTGATTGCACTCGATCGACGTTTGACCAGCAAAAAATACGGGCAACAATTTTTGCAATCGTTGCCCGCAACTACGGTGCGTACCGGTCCTATTCGCGCAGTCGCCTCGCTGGTGCGGCGCACGGTTACTCCGCCGGCGTCGCAGCCGGAGTAACCAAGCTCGCAAATTGGCGTTGATACAAATCGGCGTACATCCCACCGGCAGCCATGAGTTGGTCATGGTTGCCGATTTCCATGACTTTGCCATGGTCGAGCACCACAATTCGATCGGCACCACGAATGGTCGAGAGGCGGTGGGCGATGACGAAGCTGGTACGACCACGCAACAACCGCTCTAGTGCTTGCTGGATCAAAACTTCGGTGCGAGTGTCGACGCTACTCGTGGCTTCGTCGAGGATTAGGATGTTGGGTTTGGCTAAAATTGCCCGCGCGATCCCAATTAATTGGCGTTGGCCTTGGCTGAGGGCTACCCCTTTGGCACCGAGGATGGTGTCGTAGCCTTGGGGGAGCGACATAATCAATTCGTGGGCGTTGGCATCTTTGGCGGCGGCGATGACGTCGTCGTCGCTAGCGTCGAGCTTGCCGTAGCGAATGTTTTCTTTGACGCTATCCGAAAACAAGAAGGTTTCTTGCAGTACCATGCTCATTTGGTGGCGCAACGGCGTAAGCTGATAATCGCTCACATTGACGCCGTCAATCGCCACGCTGCCTTGGGTCACATCGTAGAGGCGGGGAATAAGCGATACAAACGAGGTTTTGCCCGAGCCGGTTGGGCCTACCAAGGCAATCATTTCGCCTGGTTTGACCTGCAAGCTCACGTCTTGGAGTACCCAATCGGCATCGCCACTTTGCCCTTGACGGGCATCATAACGGAACCAGACGTGGTCGAAGCTGACGGCGCCATTGACATGGCTGATGGGGTGTTGCGTCGGCAATTCTGGCATGTCGACAGGGTGGTCAATCAGGTTAAATGTCCGTTCTGCCGCAGCCAAGGCTGATTGGGCTGTGGTATAGAACTGTGACAATGCTTGGATGGGCCGAAAAAAGAAGGCTACATAGGACAAAAACGCCACCACCACCCCAGGCGTGACTTGATTTTGCAGGACCAAATAACCGCCGTAGCCCGCCACAATCGCAATTCCCAAAGCTGCCAATACATCGACGAGGGGTCCAAAGGCGGCGGTGATGGCGGTGGCGCTGACATTGGCGTCGCGGTTGGCGGCATTGCGTTGCGAAAAACGCTCACGGTTGACGTCGGTACGGGTGAACGCTTGGGCGACTTTGACACCGGCGATTTCTTCTTGGATGTCGGATGATACATCACCAATCGACTCACGGGTTTTGCGGAAGGCTCGGCGGGCTGAGACCGCAAAGAGTTGGGTCATGATAAACAACACGGGAACGAGCAAAAAGCTGGCAATCGACAAGCGCCAATCGAGCAGTACCATGGCGATGACGATTCCTACCAAGGTAAACAAGTTGCCGATAATCATCACGAGCCCTTGACCGAGGAGTTGGGTGATGACATCGATATCGTTGACGATGCGTGACATCAAGTCGCCGGCTGGGTTTTTGTCAAAAAACCGCAACGACAACTTTTGTAGATGGCCAAACAATTCACTGCGCATGTGGGCAATGGTGCGTTGGCCTACTTGTCCCATGTATTGGAATGTCAGTCGTGAAGAAATCGCGCCAACTACATAAAAAACGAGTAACACTACCATGTATTGCCACAGCAAGGTGGTGTTTTTGGTGCCGATCGCTTCGTCTACGGTTTTGCCAATCAAAATCGGCGCGCCGGCTTGGGTGATAGCGCCAATGATGGACAAAAAAGTAATTCCCACAAAATTACGCCAATAGGGTGCCAAATATGCGCCAAGTCGTTTGGCGGTCACACTCGTATTGGCCGCCTTCCCTTCGGGAAGTTCAGCAATGCCTTGTATGCCTCTCCACATTAGATGACTCCTTCGTGGGCTAATTGATGACCAAATTGTGAATCAATGATATCGCCATATACCGCATTGTCACGCAACAAATCGTCGTGAGTGCCTTGACCGATGATTTTGCCGCCATCGAGCAACAAAATCACATTGGCATTGCGTACCGTGCTGATGCGCTGCGCGATGACGAACGACGTGCGGTTGTGCATTAAATCATCGAGTGCTTGTTGAATTTTGAATTCAGTTTCGGCATCGACGGCCGAGGTGCTGTCATCGAGGATCAGGATTTTGGGGTCGAGCAAGAGCGCCCGCGCGATGGCAATGCGTTGGCGTTGGCCGCCTGACAACCCCACGCCCTTTTCCCCTACAATCGTGTCATAGCCTTGGGGAAGTTCTTGGATATAGGCATCGGCTTGGGCCCGCTTGGCAGCCTCGAGTACTTCGGCATCACTGGCATCAGGGCGACCATAGGCGATATTGTCGCGGATAGAACCACTAAACAACGTCGTTTCTTGGAGCACGATGCCGATTTGACTGCGCAAACTATCGAGCGTCACGCTCCGCACATCGTGGTCATCAATGATAATAGCACCACTGTTGGCGTCATAAAAACGGGGGATGAGATTGATGAGTGAGCTTTTGCCACTTCCAGTCGTCCCTAGGATGGCCACTGTCGTTCCGGCGGGGATATCAAACGACACGCCATCGAGGACTTTATTTGCAGAGCCGGCATAACGCAAGGTGACATTGTCGAAGCGGACATGACCTTGGACTGCAGGCATCACGATGGCGTTGGGACTATCTTCGACATCTTGTTTGGTGTCGAGCAACTCAAAAATGCGCTCGTTGCTGACACTGGCACGCGTGATTTGAGCCGAAATCATGCCGAGCATGAACAATGGCTGGAATAAAAGCGAAAGGTAGGTGGTAAAGGCAATTAATTCGCCCACACTGATTTCGCCACTCATCGCTTTGTAGCCACCGGCCCACAAAATACCGAGTGTTCCTAAATTATTGATGAGGAAAATAAGCGGGAATGAGCTCGACATGGCCACGACAGATTTGAGATTCATCTCAAGTAAGGAGTCGTTTTTTTCGGCAAAACGGGCTTCTTCGTGGGCTTCACGGCCAAACGCCTTTACCAAACGGGCGCCGCTGATGTTTTCTTGTAATACCACATTGAGCAATCCCAAACGCTCTTGGATAATGGAAAACATTGGTCGTACGACTTGCATAAAATAGCCGAGTACTACCATCGACGGCGGGATGAAAACCAATGCTACCAATGTCAATTGCCAATTCATGGAGAAGAGTGCAAATAGACTACCAATCAACAGCATCAACGCACTAATGAATTGCAACAACGCCGATGCCACAAACGAGCGTACTTGTTCGACGTCGCTGGTGAGGCGCGTCATCAGTTGTCCCGCTTGGGTGCGGTCATGATAGGCAAAACTTAGCGTTTGGATTTTTTCAAACAATTTGTTGCGCAAATCAAACGCAAATGACTGCGAGACTTTTTCGGACCAATAACTCTGAGTAAAACCAAACAACCCACGGACGACGGCTAGTCCGACGAGCAACAACGTGCCTGACAAAATCGGTGCCCATACTTTGGCAGTTATGCCATCGTCGAGTACCGAGCGCAAAATCATCGGGCTGACCAGATTGGCGCCAGTGCTCAAAATAAGACTCAACCATGCGCCAGTAAACAAAAGCCAATGGGGTTTGAGTAGACTGAGCATGCGGCGAAATAGCTGCATGGTAACTCCTTTGTAAAACGAAATGACTCTTGTTATTATTGTAATGAAATATACCGGCGTGTGCCTCAATCATTTGGATGATTTTTGCTAATACTGTTGCTCATGCGTGTACGGATTGGCGAGGCGATCGTTGCTGCCGGTCACCCAGCGCTCCCAATGCGACGGCGTATGGAGACGAAATGTACGCCCGTACCAGAGGTCGTGGGCTGCTTGCGATGGAAATATCGGTGCATAACAGCGCGTACTGAAGATCCGCAAAAACTCTGATCGTGCCAATGTGCGATTGCCTGGGTAGTCTTCGGCAATCCCGTCGCCATCGCGATCCACATTGTTGGCATCGATTTTGAAGTCACCGAGCGCCGGCCACTGACTGTCAATGATGTAATATTCACGTCGCGCCTGACCGTTTTTGTCAACAAAATGATCACTATACCCCACCAGCACTACCGCATGTTGCCCAAATACGCGGGTGAAACCCACTTGGCGTGCGGTATAAATATCGATGATACAGGGAATTCCCATGTCAATTAATTGACATAACACATATTCACAATTAGTAAAACGAAGATTACCAAAATGACTCCCAAAGCCCCGTTTGCGTAATTGCCAGACTTTGAGGGCTGGTACCGTGCCGCCCATGTTGGGTTGAAACAGCAGACCCGCTTCGCGGATAAACTCTGCAGGCGTATGGATCAAGGCATTGGCGCGGGTGTTGAGTACATTGGCGAGCGAGGTAAAGCTACAGGCGTTGCGGATTTGACCGACGACGGGCCAATTACTGGTCGGGCCGGCAAAGACACTGTGGACGTAAGGGGGAAATTGGGGCGTCATAGTCACCTCTTTGACAGATGATTGTTTATTCAATTATACTGCGACGGCAGCGAAAGCTGTAACAAGTACATAACTGATAAAGTGACCCGCTAGCCCGGATGCTAGGGCGTTAAGGTGGAAGACGGTGAGAGTCCGTCGCTGTGCCGCAACTGTAAGTATCGCTTTGACGATACGAGTCAGGAAACCTGCTTTATCACGTACGTGGATTTGACCTTCTCGCGCGAGGGAGGTGCCATGAAGACACAACCCGTCCTCTGGACGGTAGTTGGTCGCATTGCCCTTGCATTTCTGCAAGGGTGTTTTATTTACTTGAAAGGGAGTCCCATGAAGTCGTTTTTGCGTGTTATCCTACTCAGCGTTGCCATGCTGATAAGTGCCTGTGCCACTGCACCGGCACAAGTCCCTACTGCTACGATGGCACCGGTCGCTACAGTTGCTGCCACTGCTGCGCCTACAATTGTTGCTACTGAAGTACCAACTGCCGTTGCTCCTGCATCGGTCACCGATAGTGCAGGTCGGGTGGTTGCGATCCCCGCGCATGTCAGCAAAATCATCTCATTGGCGCCAAGTACCACCGAAATGATTTATGCCCTCGGCAAGGGAAGTGCCGTCGTCGCCATCGATATGTACAGCGATTACCCCACTGAGGTCAGCAAAATAACCAAGATCTCGAATCCCGATATGACCTACAACTATGAGCAAATCGCCGCTCTCGCACCAGACATGGTGTTTGCGGCGGGGATTACCAACCCTGATGTTGTTACTGCCATCGAAAAGTTGAAGATCCCGGTAGTTGTGGTGGGATCGGTCAACACGACGGTCGCCAGCATTAAATCAGATATCACCTTGGTGGGGACGCTCCTTGGCGCCACCAGTGAAGCCACCACCCTTACCACTCAAATCCAAACGGATTGGGATGCCTTGGCGGCCAAAGTAGCGACTGCTCCTAAGAAACCGCGCGTCTTTTGGGAACTCGACGCCACCGACCCCAGCAAGCCGTACACCATTGGTGCCGGGAGCTTCGTCAATGATTTACTGGTTGCTGCTGGCGCGGTGAATGTGTTTGCCGACGTCAAGAACCCCTACCCCCAAGTGAGTGTTGAGCAAGTCGTAGCGGCTGCACCCGACATTATTATTTTGGCGGATTCGTTATATGGGGTGACGCCGGACATGGTGTCCAAACGGGCTGGCTGGGAAACCATCCCCGCCGTGAAAAGCAACGCCGTTTTTGCCATCAACGATAATCTGGTCAGCCGGCCAGGACCACGGATCGTGGCTGGGTTGCAGGCTGCCATCACCATTGTCCACCCCGAGGTCAAGTAACTGATGCACTACGCCGTGTCACAAATGAATCGATTGCGCCATTGGCGTGGCACGGTGTATCTGTTCGCCTTCGTACTCTGTATCAGCTGTATGCTGGTAGCGATTGTGGTGGGAAGTGTGGCAATCCCCCTCGCCACCGTTACCACCGTGCTATGGCATTGGCTTCGTCACCTCCCCGTGACAAGCGTGCCAGACAACATGGTCACGATTATCACTACGATTCGCTTACCGCGGGTGGTGATGGTCACTTGTGCCGGGGCGGCGCTGGGAGGGGCGGGAGCGGCGTACCAGGGGTTATTTCGTAATCCTCTGGCTGACCCCTACGTCATCGGTGTGGCATCGGGTGCCGGACTCGGTGCCATCAGCGCCGTGGCGTTGGGTGGGACGTTGGCGTTTGCTTGGTACTTCATGCCATTAGGCGCATTTAGCGGTGCGCTGGTCGTGGTGGGATTGGTCTATCTGCTTGCGCGAGGCAATGACCAATACACCAACAACGATTTGATTTTGGCAGGGGTGGCACTAGCCGCCCTTGCCAACGCCTTGACGACGTATATCATGCTCCATATCGGCCGCCAACTCTCGCAATTACTTGGGTTCTTGTTGGGCAGTGCCTCGATTGTGGGCTGGGATGCCGTGGCATTGATGGTAGTGAGTGTCGTGATTGGAATGACGATGCTCATGATTGCGGCGCGCGATTTAAATGTACTCTTGTTCCCCGAAGAACAAGCGCGCTTCTTGGGCATCAACGTGACGCGCATTCGGGCGTTAGTAGTGATTGGCGCCACGCTGATGACTGCGACAGCCGTCGCATTCCATGGACTGATTGGCTTTGTGGGGATTATTGTGCCCCATTCGGTGCGCTTATTTGTGGGTGGCGATCATCGCCGCTTGATTCCCTTATCGGCGTGCTACGGGGCGATATTTTTATTGCTGGCCGATATGGTTGCCCGTACGATCCAATCTCCCCAAGAAATTCCAGTGGGGATTATTACGGCCTGTTGCGGTGCACCGTTTTTTTTGTGGCAGTTGCGTACCACCAAAAAGGCAACTTAATGATTGACATAAAAAATATTGTTTGTAAATATCAACAGCATACGGCACTTGCGGATGTGTCGCTTGTCGCGCAGGCCGGCGAAACCATCGTCTGTATCGGCCCCAACGGTGCGGGCAAAAGCACCTTGATTCGGGCGATTGCGGGGACAGTGCCATTGCGTCAGGGATCTATTACGCTTGATGGGAGTGATATCACTCAAATGACGCCAGCGATTCGGGCGCAACAGATCGCGGTCGTTCCACAGACGGTGGTCATGCCGGTGGGATTTAGCGTGCGTGAAGTCGTGGCGATGGCACGTTACGCCTTTCACCCATGGTATCAGCGCCATACCGGACACGATGACCAAATTATCGATTATGCCATGACCCAAGCCGGAGTCGTACAATTTGCTGATTTCCCTGCCAATCAATTATCGGGGGGCGAGCAACAGCGGGTGGCCTTTGCGCGTGCCATCGCTCAGCAGCCCAAGGTCTTGTTGCTCGACGAAACCACAGCCCACCTCGATTTGCACCATCAGCACGCCATTATCAACTGCATCAAGGCCTTGGCGCAATGTGGCGTGCTGGTCATCGCCGCCATGCACGACATCAACTTGGCGGCGTCATTTGCCACCCGCATTTGCGTGCTCCAACAGGGGCATTTGTTGGCCGATGGGGCGCCAGCAACCGTCCTCACTCAATCATTCCTCGAACAGGTCTATCAGACCCCCCTCAAAGTGGTTTCGCAATCCGACCACCCCACCCCACTCTTTTTGATTCAGCATTGATGTTGAAAAAAACGTGGTGCCCATCGTGAATAATTGCGCATTACGCTGTTTCGGCGGGCTGGTTTTCGTGTGATAATACGTTATTGACATAACATTAAATATAATTATTAATCCCCAAACACTCTTTTTCCATTGATCCAGGTTTCAATTACCTGGTGTTGATCAAGGGACAGCGTAGGATTATCATCGATAACCACAAAATCGGCACACAAGCCACGGCGCAAGTCACCGTAGTGGTGCTCGGCCTGGAGCGAATATGCCGCACCGTAGGTGTAAGCGTCGATGGCGGTCTGCCACGAAATAGCTTCGGCGGCATTGATTACAGCGCCTCGCCACGTTTTGCGAGTAACCGCCGCGGCAATCCCTTTGAGCGGGTGGAAATCAGGGACGACCGGATTATCGCTGCCAAAGGCCAGCACTGCCCCGGCGTCGTGGAGAGTTTTCCAGGCATGGGCATACGACTTCAAATGATCGGGGATGCGCACCACATCGCTTTCTTCAAACCACGTAAAAATGGGCTGTACGCCGGCCACAATCCCCAGCTGAGCGCATTGGGCGGCCAGCCCGGGTCGTAGGCTTTCGCAATGCTCAAGGCGGTGGCGATGGTTGTGGCGAGGGTATGCCGTAAGTACTGTCGCGAAACAGCGCAGCGCCTGCGCCACCGCCTCATCCCCAATCACATGCACGGCGATTTGATATCCTTGACAATGCGCTCGGGTAAATGCAGCAGTCAGGTCGTTGTCGCTATAGAGTGGGTAGCCGCGATTGCCGGGCTCGTCACGGTAATCCGTACTCATCCAGGCACTCCCACCACCGAGTGTCCCGTCACTAAAAAATTTAATAATCCGGGCCTGTTGCCATTCATCATCGACGAGCAACTCCTGACCAGTCAGCCAGGCATTGGCGACGGCGCCATAGCCCATGTAGGCCACACGGAGCGAGAGATTGCCGTTTTGTTTGGCTTGTTGCATGACATACAAGTCATTGATGCCGTTGATATGACCCAAGGCGGCTTCGCCAATGGCAGTGATTCCCCGTTTGTGGTATTCGGGCATGGCGCGAGCGATGCCTAGTTGCCAATCGATAGGAGGTTTTTGTACGACGGCGCGCACGAGTGCAACCGCTGATTCTTCGAGCACGCCATTGGGTTCGCCGTCTGCATCACGCCCAATCCGCCCGCCCACCGGATCGGCTGTCTGCGCGGTAATCCCGGCGAGTGCCAGCGCTTGGCTATTGGCGAGGGCAATATGGTTACATGCGCGGTGGATGAGTACGGGATGGTGGGGTGCCATGACATCGAGTTCACTGCGGTGGGGATGGCGTTGTTCGTGGTAGCGCCCTTGATCGTGGCCGGCGCCGATAATCCACTGCCCGGGAGCAAGGGATTGGGCGGCGGTTGCAAGGGTGTGGGCGAGTTGATCAAAGCTGGTTATGTGCCACAGTGCGATCCGTTCGGCACGTTCACGGACATAACTGAGCAGATGTTGGTGGTTATCGACAAATCCGGGGAGCAAGAGATGTGCCTGATCGACGTGGTGGATGTGCGTCTGGCGAGATGCGAGTGGCACAATATCTGACATAGCTCCAATTGCTACAATTTTGCCATCACGAATGGCAATCCCCCCACGGGCGATATGTCCGGTGTGGCGGCTGTAGAGTCGTGCGGTAATAAGTGTATCAATCATTGGCAGTTCCTTTTGGAATGCGGTATACTATGCAACCGCATAATTCATTTTTTCGTCATGGTAACGATGTCACGAGAATACACAGGAGGAAATCTATGTCACGCATCCGCACGATTTCACTGGCACTTATTGGTTTAACGATTCTCATCAGTGCCTGGTTTTATCCGCAACTTCCTGCACGGGTGCCAAGTCACTGGGATATCAATGGCATAGTCGATGGTTGGCAGACACCACTCGAAAGTGCGTTGTTTGTCCCGATTGTCTGTGTGGTGTTGATGACCATATTGTGGCTGGCAGGGCGCCTCGACCGCCGTCCTAGTATTGTGGCTGCTATCGATTGGGTCGTAGTCATTATGCTGGCGTTTTTTGTGGTGCTCCAAGTGACTATCATGTTGATTGGTACAGGGAATCACATTCCGATGGAGCGAATCATCATGATTGGCATGGCCGGCTTATTTGCAGGAATTGGACGAGCCATGCGTGACGTAGAGCCGAACGGATTTGTCGGCATCCGCACCTTTTGGACGACGACAAATCCACAAGTATGGAGTGAAACGCACCAATTAGCGTATCGCACAATGGTAATCAGCGCACTGATTACCATTGTGGTGGCGTGTTTGCCAATTCCAGCCGCATGGTTGTTTATTGGTGGGCTGAGTAGCATCCTCGTTGGTATTTTTTGGCCGATGATTTACGCCTATCGGCGCTATCACCAACTTATGGACGGAACGTCGCGGTAATACCGTTCGTTTTGAGAACTGATTTCGCGATTTTGCATGCTACTGTATAGGCTGGGTCAAACACATTCCCGATATTATATTCGACTGCTTGACTCATCAAGACTGCTGCCGTCGTGGCATCTGCACCGCATTCGATGAGCATGCGGTGCATTTCGCTGGTGGCATGTTGCAACGCTTGGTCGAGTGGGCGAGCATTGCCGATGGTATACAGATGGGTAGCGTCCTCGGCACGTGGCCAATTTATCGAATGCATCTGGGCGCGTGCAAGTGTTACTGTAACTGCCATGGCAGATTCGACGCCTGTGCCACCGATTTCCCCACAACCTTGCGCCAAATGTCCGTCACCTATGAAAAACAATGCGCCGCTGACGGCGACTGGGAAGTAAATTGTGCAGCCGGTGGTCAAAAATCGATAGTCCATATTGCCACCATATGGTCCTGACGTGGCCGTTGAAATTGCTTCCCCACGACTCGGAGCCACTCCAAAACAACCGACCATCGGAGCATAAGTGATGGTGAGCGATTTGCCGTGTGTCCCACGGCTACGAAGTGTGTTCGTAGCCGCATCATAATCCCAGTATTCTTTGGGGAGAGGTGTGCCGGGGGCAATGGGGAGCTGGTGGACATATTCGGGGTCGACTACATTCCCTGCTAACGTCGGATAACTCCAGCCGTGGTTCCGCAATGGGGTGAGGGCATCGAAAGTGACAGCCAAAACATCACCAGCAGCCACACCAGCTACGGCAATGGGACCACTCATGGGATTGCCACGAGGGGTAATTTCGACGTCATTACCGTCGATACCATGGGCATCGACGCATGCAATCGTGACACTATCACCACTGGCCACAGTGAGTGCAACGGGGTGGGTACCAATAGTACGGAAATAGTGGTTTGGGGTAAAATTGTGATGCATTGGCAGTTCCTTTAAAATACGTAGCTTACATTGACACATTGTACTCTGGGTTTTATACTTATATACATGGACGATGATTATCACTCAGCTCATTTGAATACCTGTTAGCGCACGCACGCCAATGCACGGGGACAACCCGCATGCAGACGCATGCGGGTGTTTTTATTGCATACCAGAGGTGTGGCATGCTGTTTATTTCACAACTAATGCATCTGCCCGTCAAAGCACGTGACGGGGGTGACGTCGGCAAAATCGTCGACATCATGGTACGAATTGATGACCGTAGCTATCCGCCAATTGGGGGGATAATTGTTGCGGATCGCCGGCGTACCTTTTTTATTCCCGCATCACATCTCGCAGAAGTTACCTTGCATACGATTCAACTCAATACCACCCAAATTAATCTCGAACGTTTCATACGCCGCGACGGCGAAGTGTTGCTCAACAAAGACGTGCTCGATCACCAAATCATCGACATCAACGGGCGCCGGATTGTGCGGGTCAACGACATCCAAATGGCGCTTATTGACCACGATTATTGTGTGGTGGGTGTGGATGTCAGTCCGCAAGCGTTGCTCCGCCGCCTAGCACCCCGCTCGGCCTCACCGCATATCATTGGTCGTCAAGTGATTAGTTGGGCCGATGCCCAGTATTTGGCGAGTGCAGCGCCCGTCCAACTCAAAGTTTCCTATAATCGCTTGTCGGAACTCAGTGCCGTCGATTTGGCGCGTATCGTCGATGCCTTGTCATATCGGGAAAGTGCCGAGATCGTGGCGGCCCTCGACGACGAAACTGCCGCCGAAACCCTCGAAGAAGTCTCCGACGAGCGCTTGGTCGATTTGCTCGAAGGCATGGATCAAGAGCGTGCTGCCGATATTTTGGAAGAAATGACTCCCAATGCAGCAGCCGATTTGCTCGAAGACCTCGATGCCGAAGTCGCTAAGCAAATCTTGGCCCGCATGGAGCCCGAAGAAGCCGAAGATGTCAAAGAATTGTTGGCCTATGCCGAAGACTCGGTAGGGCGTAGCATGATGACCGACCTTGTGCTGGCCTTCCCCGATGATACCGTGGCCGAAGTAATCGCCGGTTTGCGCGCCCGCCACGAATTACCTGACCCCTTGACCGAAATCTATGTGGTCGAACATTCCGACCACGATTCACTCCAGCACATCGGGTCGCCGCTCGTTGGGATTGTGCGCTTACCCAAATTGTTAGTCAGTGGCGGTGGTACGCATATGCATGAAATCCTCGAAGAGGTACCCTCTATTCATGCGAGCGACCCGTCAGAAATCGCTGCCCGGGTGCTTGGTGAATATAACTTGACCGCTGTGCCCGTCATCGACGACGATGGTGCGCTCGTTGGTGCGGTTAGTGTTGATGATGCCTTGGCTGAATTGTTGCCCGATATTTGGCACCGCCGTGGTTCACGAAATTTTGGATAGACGCTGGGATCGGTTTTTGTAACACGAGGTGCCTATATGTCAATGCCCGCCGCTCTCCCGCTCCATCGCCGCATATTGCGGTATTTACGCCGCTCGTGGTGGCCTTATATTTTGGCGATTGGCCCGGGAATGTTGGCAGCAAGTGCCGGCAATGATGCCGGTGGCATCGCTACCTATGCATCAGCTGGGGCCGCCTACGGCTTTTCGTTGTTGTGGGTAATGGTGTTAATTACCGTGGCCGTGGCGGTAGTGCAAGAAATGTCGGCCCGCCTCGGTACCGTCACCGGCAAAGGCTTTGCTGATCTGGTACGCGAAAATTTCCCCATCCGCATGACCGCCTTTATCATGTTGACCCTGCTTTTGGCCAACACTGGCATTATTGTGTCGGAATTTGTCGGTATCGCTGCCGCCGCCGAATTATTTGGCGTGAGTCGCTATGTGGCGGTGCCACTAGCGGCGTTTGTGATGTGGTTTGTGATTACCCGTGGCAGCTATGACCGTGTTGAGCAGTTTTTGTTGGTGCTGAGTGCCGTTTTTTTGGCGTATGTGGCGTCAGCAATTATGGTGAAACCCGATCCGCAGGATATTTTGACGGGCTTGCACCCAGTATTGCAAGGCGACAGCGCCTATATCAAAATTATTGTGGCGTTGGTCGGTACTACTATTTCGCCCTATATGCAACTCTATGTGCAGTCATCGGTGGTCGAAAAAGGGGTCAGCATCGGTGAATTCCGCTATACCCGGGTCGACGTATTTGTCGGTACGTTGCTAGCAGGGATTGTGGCCACCTGTATCATTATCGCCACTGCAGCCACCTTGCATCCGCAAGGGATTGTCATTGAGACCGCCGCTGATGCCGCCATGGCCCTCGCACCGATTGCCGGCAAATACGCCACCGAGTTGTTTGGCGTGGGATTACTGGGAGCCTCACTGCTCGCCGCCGGCATTTTGCCATTGTCTACCACCTATATGCTCAGTGAATCACTGGGATTCGAGCGAGGCGTATCGCGCAGCTGGCAAGAAGCTCCAGTATTTATGGGTGTATTTACCGTGTTGATTGCGTTTGGTGCCGTGATTGCCTTGATTCCGGGCTTACCACTGATTAGTGTGCTTGTGGGTGTCTATGTCATCAATGGCTTGTTACTTCCGATTGAGTTACTTGCGATTGTGTCATTGATAAACAACAAAGAAATTATGGGTAACTATGTCAATGGTCGCTTCCACAACCTGCTGGTGTGGGCGATTGTGGTGGCAGTCAGTGTGTTATCACTGGTCTATATTGGCTGGCAATTGTTTGAGTGGGTGATACCGGTAAAGTAATTTTTCTACAAAAAAGGCTCCCGTGCGCCATTAGACGCACGGGAGCCTTTTTTGTAAACCGTACGATTATTTAAGAAACACCGCTTTATCCACAAACAACGCTTCAGGTTCGACGACGTCGGCACAACGGGGACCGGTGTCGCTCCAGTCGGGCATCGTTTGCAGGGTCACTTGGGGGGTGATGGTCATATCGTGGTCGACGACGATTTGGCAGGCCAAGCGGTATTGTCCAAGAAATTCGCGATCTTTGAGTTTGGTGTGTTCTGGTTCAGTCATCGTGGTCGGTTCTCCGGCGTGGAATTCCACCCGACACGATGTGCATTTGGATTGGCCGCCACAGCGATGCCCAATCGAGACACCGGCATCTTCGATCGCATTTACCAGCCGGGTACCGGCAGCGACGGTGACTTGTTGGTTGGTTGGCAAAATGGTAATAGTCGGCATTTAGACTTCCTTTCGTAATACCCGCAAATGGAGCGGTAAATAGATGAGTAACGCAATGCAACCCAGACAAAGCGGTATGCTATAGGCCCATTGATAGCCCAGCGCTTGATAATGACCGCTGGCATCACGCCCGACGGCATTGATGACAAGTCCCATGACCCATTGTAGCACCCAGGCCCCTACAAACCCAAACACGTTGAGTGCGGTGGCAACTCGCCCACTCAACGCATGATCAAACATACGCCGCGCTTGGGGCAGCATGATGACATTAAACGATGCTCCAAAGCCAAATACGCCGTATACGGTGGTGATAAGCCATGGCGCCGTCCAGGTCGGAATAAAGACAAAATAACAGAGTGCAGTTAACATAATACTTTGCGACAACACAATCACTGTCGTCACCCCAAAACGATCGGCTAAATACCCACTTACTGCATAGCCCACTACCGCACCAATCCCCAAGACGAGCAATAATGTCCCTGTTTGAGCGCTACTATATTTGGCGATATCATACAAAAACGGTCCGGCCCATAATGTTTGGACCGCCAGCATGGTGCCCAGCATCGAAAAATAGAGCGGCGCCATATGCCAAAAATCACGAAATGCATAGATTTTGCGGTATCCGGCAAAGGGATTGCCTTGTGAAGGGACGACTGTCGTATCTGCTGGCGCGTCATATGCAAAGGTACGAATGATGAGCGCAATCAGCAATATGACGGGCATGCTATACAAAAACACTGAACGCCAGCCGTAGGCATGGGCCAAATAGGCCATCGGTGATGTCGACAACAAGCCCCCACAAGCCCCAATGGCCACCATCAAGCTAGTCAGTGTAGCCAAACGATTGCTGGGCACCCAATGCCCGAATGTTTTGACTGCACCCATCAAGCCACCGGCAGTACCGAGTCCGATCAAGGTGCGCCCGATAACGAGTGGCCAAAAACTCGTGGCGGTGGCGAAAAGTACGCACCCGATCATGGTAGGAATCATCAGCAACGGGATGATTACGCGTGCTCCAAAGCGATCAAGTGCTGCCCCGAGCGGTAATTGCATCAGTGAAAACGAAATGTAATACAAACTCGTCATCATGCCGAGTTGATCGGCATTCAATGACATTTCGCGCATCAAATCAGGCGAAATGACCGCATTGGCCGACCGCAAAAATGATGCGACCATATACCCGAGGGCAAACGCCATAAAGACATACCGAAAACGTCGTACCTGCACGATACTTCCTCTATTCTTGGGGGACTACAGCCATACATGTAGTGCTTGGCGTGACACTTTCAACCTGTGTGCTAATCGGCTTTCCACCGGCAGTAATAACACAACCAATAGTACCGTCACCTTTGTTATCGACTTTTATTAGTAAATTACGACCGGCGCTAGCGCGGAAGCCGAACTTCCACGGCGGTGGTCCAGTACGCTCCGCCGTAAATGCTAAATCATTGAGGTAACTAATCGTGACGTTGGTCGCACTACCAGTTACTTGGTATTCGATACGGGCGCTATTGGGAGTAACTGCTTCGGGATTTTTTTGGCGGCTCGCATAGATATTGCCAAATATCCCAATCGCAATTGCGATACCAATAAAAATCACGGCCATAATCCATGAGCGACGCATTCCCGTAGCGTAGTGTTTTTTTTCATCAAGTGGTTGCATAGATTTCCTTGTCGCCATAATCCGCGGTTTTGTGTATCATAAGTGGTATTATGAGTCCACGTCAAAAAGAGCCTCTCACATATGAACATGCACTGCTTGGGTTTTTGTTACAGACACCCATGCATGCCTATGCCCTGCATCATACGTTGATGTATTCGCCCCTTGGCAGCGTATGGCGCGTCAAACAAAGTGCATTGTATGCCATGTTGACGCGGCTTGCTGACGAAGGATTACTTGATGCCGGCGAAGAAGATATTGCTGCCCGTGGTAAGCGCGTTTTTACGGTGACGCCTACAGGCGAAACGGCATTTATGGAGTGGTGTGTTACTCCTGTGCCGCATCCCCGCGATATGCGCATGGAGTTTTTAGCCAAACTTTATTTTCTCGAGCAATTACCACCGCATTTCCATCAAAAACTCATACGCGCGCAACAATTTCAAGCACAACAGTGGTATGAACCGCTCGATGACACACTTAGTCGTTACGCTCAACGGGTGCGTCAATTTCGTAATGGGCAAATTACGGCAATTCAAGCATGGCTCAGCATGCTTGATGAAAAAGAATAAACAACACATTCGGCATACCGGTATAATAGTATAGTACCGTTCACATATTTGGGAGCCATATGATTACCTCACCGACCACAGCCGACATGCAGCATCTATTTTCAAAAATAGTGCAACACGATGAATCCGTCACTCCGATGCACTTAGATTTGCCAAACGAGACCCATGATACGATTAGTTTAGCCTATGGCGATGCTGACCCCGCCCTCTTTCCGGTCGATGCCCTTATAGGTGCGGTAGACACCATGCTCACTGGTAATCTCGACATCAGCTTGAATTATGCTCCAGCTTATGCCGGTCTCGTTACCTTAGTCCAAGAGCGCATGGCACGCGTCGATGTGCCCCTCGCCCGCAATCAAATCATGCTGGCCAATGGTTCGAGTCAAGTCTTGTCACTGTTGCCGCAGATTATGTGCGATCCCGGTGATGTGATTATCATCGAAGGCCCTAGCTTCCTAGGAGCCGTCGAGACCTTTTTTAATTGTGGCTTGACCATCGAAACCGTCCCCGTACGTGACGACGGCATGGATCTCGATATCCTCGAAGCAACGCTTGCGCGCCTTGCTGCTCAAGGCATCCGCGCCAAATTCATCTACACCATCCCCACCTTCCAAAACCCCACCGGCTCATTGATGCCCCTTGCCAACCGACAGCGTCTTGTGGCATTGGCCGCCCAATATGGCGTCTTGATTGTCGAAGACGATGCCTATGGTGATTTGCATTTCGATACTCCATTGCCCCCCAAGTTGATTGCCCTTGATCCAACCTGGGTGTTGTATGTAGGGACGTTTTCCAAAATCCTCGCCCCCGGCGTGCGGATGGCCTGGGCCTGTGGTCCGGTCGAAATCATCAAGCGCCTCAATCGCTTCAAAACTGAAGGCAGCAACGGACCATTTATGACCCGCCTTGTGGCCCAAGTCGCAGCCGACGGCTGGCTAGACCGCCACATCGCGGTGCTCAATGCCAACTACGCCCAAAAGTGCCATGCCATGCTGACCACCATCGCAGAGGCTTTCCCCAGCGATGTGCGCTACAACAAACCCCAAGGGGGATTTTTTGTCTATGCCTTCTTGCCGGCCGATTTGCCGGTGAGTCGCTTGTTGCCGGCTGCGGTTGCCAATGGGGTGTCGTTTTTGCCGGGCACGACGTGTTATGCCGATGGCCAAGGTACGCATGAAATCCGGCTGGCGTTTAGTTTTCAATCTCTTGAAAAAGTGGTTGAAGGGATTCGCAGGCTTGGTGCGACCATGCATCAACTTCGCCAGGCATAGGATATTGACACTAAAGAGAATTTATTTCTGTTACAATACATGCGGATTTCTCCCGCACAGAATAGGAATGTATCATGAGCAGTGACGCAGGCCAATTGACGCTTGATGCCTTGTTTTCGACCCGTGCCAAACTCGCTGGTGACGGCGCCGAGTGGGCTCCGGAACCCGATGGGACGATTAGTTTGGCCTACGGTTTTGCTGATCCAGAACACTTCCCGGTCAAAGAATTAGTCGAAGCTACCGCCGAAATTTTAGCCGAAGACGTCAACGGCGCCTTGAACTATGGTCCTACCTACCCAGGACTAGTCAAGTTCGTCGCCGACCGCCTTCAGGCGAAGGGTGTCGCCCAAGCAACCCCCAAAAACGTCTTAATTTCCTATGGTTCAAGCCAAATTTTGGCCTTGTTGCCACAAATCTTGGTAGACCCAGGTGATACCGTGATTGTCGAAGGCCCTTGCTTCATGGGCGCAGTGCGTTCATTCCAAGAAGCTGGTGCGAAAATCGAAACCGTCACTGTCCTTGAAGATGGGATGGACATCGATGCCCTCGAAGCAATGCTCATCGACCTCAAGAGCCGCGGCATCCACCCTAAATTTATCTACACTACCCCCACCTTCCAAAACCCCACCGGCACCTTGATGCCGCTCGCCAACCGCAAGCGCTTAGTCGCCTTGGCCGCCCAATATGGCGTGCTCATTGTCGAAGACGATGCCTATGGTGATTTGCGCTTCGAAGGTGAAGTATTGCCGCAATTGATTGCCCTTGACACCCAAGGCTGGGTACTCAACGTCGGTACCTTCTCCAAAATCCTTGCGCCTGGTGTGCGTATGGCCTGGGCCTGTGGCCCCGAAGCCATCATCAATCGTCTCCGTAAATTCAAGGTTGAGGGCTCGAGTGGTCCCTTCTTGACCCGCTTGGTGGAGCGCTTTGCTTCCGATGGGAAGCTCGATGCCCATATCGGCGAACTCAATGCCAACTATCGCCACAAGCGCGATGTGATGGTTGCGGCGATTACCGAACACTTCCCTGCTGATGTGCGCTATGTCGTCCCCACGGGTGGTTTTTTCATCTACTGTTATTTGCCGGCAGATCTCCCTGCCCCCAAAGTGGTCGCCGCAGGGCGGACCCACGGCGTGAGTTGTTTGCCCGGGCTGGGGTGCTATGCCAATGGCCAAGGAGCCCATGAAATCCGCTTGGCGTTCAGTTATCAAAGCATTGATAACCTCGTCGAGGGAATTCGCCGGCTCGGCGCCGCAATGAAATCGGTGCGCACAGCCTAATGCCTACTGCTGCGCCGTCAATTATTCATGCAGTGATGCATCGGGTCGAGCGCGTAATGCTCGGCCCGATGCGTAGTGATGTTCGCCATAATGTCTGGACCGAAACGTTTGCCTCGATGATTTATGGCATCTTTTGGGCCGTCACCGTCGGCTTTATGCCGGTTGTTTTGCGCAAAATGGGTGCCACCGAGAGTGAATTAGCCATCTATGTGGTTTTTCAATCACTCGGGTTGATTTTTACCCCGATTAGTGCCATGCTTTTTCAACGCTACCGCATCATCAAAATTGCCAACAGCATATGGGCCGTGGGACGCAGTATGTTTTTGCTGGTGCCACTGGTCGCCGGCAATGTGCCGCTATTTATGGTGTTATTGGGGATTTTTTGGATTTGCGAAGTGATGCCGTCCCCCGGCTATGTCCGGCTCATGGAGCGCATGTATCCCAACGATGTGCGTGGTCGCATCATGGGGTTTATCCGCATTGGTATGACCTTTACGATTTTGTGTATGACACCGGTAGCAGGGTGGTTGCTCGATCACTATAGCTATACCATCGTGTTGCCGTGTATTGGCGTCGTGGGGTTAGCTGCGTCTGCAATGTTCCAACGCTTAAAGACGGATGATTCACCGGTGCAGGCAACCCCAGGAGTCGCACGGCCGCCGGTAATGACCATGCTCCGTGAAATTGCCAAAAACCGCTCATTCATGATGTTTTTGTTCCTCAACACCTTGTTTGGATGTGGCACGTTGCTCGGTGCGCCCCTCTATGCCATCGTGCAAGTCAATCGACTCGGACTGTCATACACCCAAGTAGGCTATCTCGGGCTTATCCAATCGATAACCTGGTTAATTGGCTATTTCTTTTGGGGTGGCATGGTTGATCGCCGTGGGCCGATTTGGGTGCTGGTGATAAGCATGTTGTGTGGTGCCATGATGCCATTTGGTTTCATGTTTGCGACGTCGATATGGTGGCTAGTGCCGGCATTTATCGGTCAGGGGTTGTTGATGGGGGGCTTTGATTTGGGCTTCACTACCACGGCAATGGCGCTGGCCGACCGCAAACGCCTAGAAATTTATTTCTCGGTTGTGCATTTGGTTTCTGGGGTGCGGGGCATCGTGATTCCGTTGTTGACGCCGCTACTGATTGTCGCGCATGTCAGCGAAATTGTTATTTTTGGGGTGGGTGGATTGTGTATTCTGGCGTCGGCGGTGCTGGCCTACTGGATTCGCATCCCGGCACCACTCCCCGAAATAGAAGTACCGTAAATCTGGATAATGACGAGGTGTGGTTGTGAGTTTAGTTGATGATGTCCGGGTCCGCGAAATGGGATATATGCCGTCGCCACGTGCGCTCAAACAACAATATCCGCTTTCGCCCAATATGATGACCACTGTCTATGAATCACGGCAGACGATTCGCCGGATTGTCAATGGCGAAGATCCACGGTTACTGGTGGTGATTGGCCCCTGTTCCATTCACGATATCGCTGCTGCGCATGATTATGCCAAAAAGCTCGCCGAAGTAGCAGCCCGTATGCGTGACCGCATGCTGATCGTGATGCGGGTCTATCTCGAAAAACCCCGTACCACCGTTGGCTGGCGTGGGCTCATCAATGACCCCCATCTCGATGGTTCTTTTGACATGGGTGCCGGGCTCGAAATCGCGCGCAAGCTTTTGTGCGACATCACCGCCATGGGGTTGCCGACTGCTACCGAAATGCTCGATCCCATCAGTGCCCAATACACCTCAGATTTGGTCGTTTTGGCGGCCATTGGCGCCCGTACTACCGAGTCACAGATGCACCGCGCCTTGGCCAGTGGCTTGTCGATGCCCGTAGGCTTCAAAAACGGCACCGACGGCTCGATCGACGTGGCTGTGCATGCTTGTATTTCGGGTGCCGCACCCCACAGCTTCCTCGGCATCACCCAAGATGGTCAAGGCGCCGTGGTCAAGACCACCGGTAATCCCGATGGTTTTGTGATTTTGCGTGGGAGCCGGCTCGGACCCAATTACGACGATGCCAGTGTCACCAAAACTATTGATCTGATGAAGGCAGCCAAACTTGCTCCTGCCGTGATGATCGACTGCAGTCACGCCAATTCGGGCTCCGATTATCGTCGCCAACGCGCCGTCTGGCAAGCCGGACTCGCCTTGCGCAAACAAGGTGTGCACCAGATGATTGGCATGATGGTCGAAAGCAACTTGTTTGAAGGCAAACAAAACATTGGCGCCGATATCACGAATCTGCAATACGGCGTTTCGGTTACCGATGCCTGTGTGGGCTGGGACGAAACGGTCGCCATGTTAGAAGAGGTATACAATGCCGTATAATCTCCCCTCTGTTGCCTCTGGTCTGGCTGGTTCCCAGCAGGCCGACGCCCAAGACCCCGTCGCCCATTACCGCGATCAATTTGTCATCACTGACCCCGCTATCGTCTATTTCGATGGTAATTCGCTGGGACGCATGCCCAAGCAAACCGCCGAACACTTGCACCACGTCATCCACACCGAGTGGAGCGATGGTTTGATTCGGGGCTGGGGCCGCGGCTGGTACGAAGCGCCGACCCGCATCGGCGACAAAATTGGCCAATTGCTCGGTGCCGCCCCTGGTCAAGTACTGGCGTGTGATTCAACCTCAGTCAACCTCTACAAACTCGTAATGGCGGCACTGCAAGCCCGTCCCGACCGCACCGAGATTGTCAGTGATGCGCTTAACTTCCCGTCGGACCTCTATATCATGCAGGGGGCAATTGCCCACTACGGGCATCGTCATCAGTTGCGGCTGGTTACTTCACGTGACAACGAACTGACCGTGTCGGCCGATGATTTGTATGACCTTATCACGCCCCAAACGGCGGTAGTCGTGCTCTCGCATGTCACCTTCAAAAGCGGCTTCATCTATGACATGCAGGCCATTACCGCAAAAGCGCATGCCGTCGGGGCATTGGTAATCTGGGACCTGAGTCATTCGGCCGGTGCAGTGCCGATGGAACTCGATGCCTGGCAGGTTGACATGGTAGTCGGGTGTGGCTACAAATTCCTCAACGGTGGCCCTGGTGCCCCGGCGTTTTTGTACATCAACAAAGCGATTCAAGACCAAGTCCAATCCCCCATTTGGGGCTGGTTTGGCCAAAAAGCCCCCTTTGCTTTTGATTTGCAGTACGAACCTGCCCCTGGTCTAGCGCGCTTCCTCGCCGGAACCCCGCCCATGCTATCGCTCTCGGCGGTCGAATCAGCGGTCGATATGCTCACTCACGTGGGAATGCCTGCTATCCGCGCCAAGTCGGTGGCCATCACCGAATACATGATTACCTTGTTTGATGCCCATTTGGCCGACTTGGGCTTCACACTCGGCAGCCCTCGTGATGCCGCTATTCGTGGCTCGCACGTCAGCATTCGCCATCCCTTGGGCTATCAGATTAATCAAGCCTTGATTGCCGAAATGCAGGTGATTCCCGACTTCCGGGAACCCGATAACTTGCGCCTCGGCCTCAGCCCCTTGACTACCTCGTTCGCCGAAGTCTGGCATGGGGTGGATCGTATCCGCCATGCCGTTAGCCAAGGGTTGCACCACAAATACCCCGCCACCCGGGCCGCCGTCACCTAAGTAAAACCAAAACGGGCCTGAGTACATGAATTTGTACTCGGGCCCGTTTTTTATCGCTTCACGTCGTGCACTTAGCGTTTTTGCACTACCACAATCGTCGCCCGCCGGCCCAACACCACCACGTGATGCAGGGTATCGATGTACATGCCGCTATTGCGCTCGAGGGCGCGGTTGATGGCCCGCATATCGCTGGTGAGCAAGGCAGCCCGTGCGCCCAGTTGCATCACACGGCGCAGTTCTTTCATGACGGCGGGGTACAAGCGACGATTTTCTTCGGGCGTGCTGATTTGTACGCCAAACGGCAAGTTACAGACCACGGCATTAACGGAGTTTTCGTCGAGGGGTAATTCGCGGGCATCCCACGGTTTGACATCAATCGGCTTGTAGCGTGGCCCAATATTGGCTAACGCTTGGTCGACGGCATCTTCGCTGATGTCACCCCCGAGGAGCTGGGCATAGCGACTATGCAGGGCGCGTTCGATTAACGTGGTGCCGGCGCCACACATGGGGTCCAGAAAAACGTCCGTGGGCTTGGGCTTGGTGAGGAGCACCAAGGCAGCGGCAGCGGTGGGGCGTAGTGATGCTTCGATGTGGTTGATTTTGTAGGTGCGGTGGCGCATTGTTTCGTCGCTGACCCGCAATCCCAAGATGGCCATGGTATCGATTTGGGTAATCCAAAACTCGAGGCCATCTTCTTTGGCGCGCCAACGGTAGTCTTCACGTTGCTCGACTGCTTTTTCAATTAATTCTTGCAAATCAACCCGGCGGTACGGCATTTCGCCTTGTTGACGGGCAATCACGCGGAAGCGCAATTTGCCTTCACCACCCCGTTTGGGGTAGATGGCGCGCACAATTTTGACCGCCTGATTAATCACCGGCGATTGCACGATTTTGTCGCGCAACACTTTGAGGGTGCTGTACTTGGGGGGCAAATCGGTATATTGGCCAATCAAAATAAAGACATCGTCGACGGTGCGCAATTTGAGTAAATCATCGACATCGCCATCATAATCAATGATGGTGAGGCCGTTGCGACCGGCGTGGACCACGTGTTCTTTGATAGTGGCGCGTTCGGGGAGTTGTTTGAGTTCTTCACGCACAATCACGTCAAAACCGGGGAGCGTGTGCAATACATATTGGATGGGTTGCTGTTTCATGGTTCCTTCCTGCCACCCAAGTGCATCGCTGCCGGCCAGAGTGGTGTACAAAATCAACGGTGATTGGGTGTACGTACACACCAATCACCGTAGCGGAGACATTGTTATGCGTTGGACGTCAAAATGGTCTCGATTCGGGCCATCACGTCGCTGGTGAGCAATGGCACCACATCGAGGGCTTTCATGTTTTCGTGGACTTGGGCGGCACGGCTGGCCCCCGTAATCACACTACTCACATTGGGGTTCTTGAGACACCACGCCAGCGCCATTTGGGCCAGGCTACAGCCTAGCTCGCTTGCCACGGGGATGAGTTGCTCGACAATTGCTAAATTGCGCTGATCGGTCAGGCTCTTTTGGAGCCATTCGTAGCCTTTGAGGGCTCCGCGGCTATCGCTGGGGATACCTTGGCGATATTTGCCGGTGAGCATGCCTGATGCTAACGGGCTAAAAATCGTAGTACCGAGGCCAATGTCGCGATACAACAAGGCATATTCTTTTTCGAAACGGGTGCGGTGCAACATGTTGTACTGCGGTTGCTCCATCGTCGGCGGTGTCATGCCGAGCTCACGCGCGATGCCGTACGCTGCGCGAATCTCGTCGGCAGACCATTCTGACGTGCCCCAATAAAAGGCTTTGCCTTGGCGAATGACGATATCCATAGCGCGCACGGTTTCTTCGATAGGGGTATTGACATCGGGGCGGTGACAATAGACTAAATCGACATAATCCATTTGGAAACGCTTGAGGGCGTTGTTCACCCCTTCGATGACGTGCTTGTGTGACAAGCCGGTATCGTTGGGACCCGAGCCGCCCCAAAAAATCTTGGTGGAGACGACGAGGTCTTCACGGCGCCAGCCGGCTCGCTTGATGACGTTGCCCATGACCACTTCGGCTTGGCCACCGGCATACCCTTCGGCATTGTCAAAAAAGTTCACGCCGTTTTCAACGGCAGCAGTCATACATTCATAGGCGATTTCTTCACCGACTTGATTGCCATAGGTTACCCATGCGCCCAACGAAAGGGCACTGACTTTCATGCCAGCGCGTCCGAGACGTCGATATTCCATTTCACTCTCCTTTATCTGGTAGCGGAATGCATACCCATTATTGTACCAAATTCACACTGCCTCTGCCGTGACTGGTGACTCCCTCTCACTAACAACTTCGCGGATGGGGTTGACCACAAACAATAATGCGCCGAGTAAGCGCAATACCCCGAGTCCAATCACCACATATTGCGCCCCCATCCAACTAATCAGGGGAGCCACGGCCAAACTACTGACCAGCAAGCCGGCATTCATGACGGTCACAAATACCCCCATGGCCAAGGCGCGTCGCTGTGGTGAGCAGACTTGGAGCAAGATGTTGAAATGACTCACGTCAATCCCAGGGTTAATCATGCCAATCAGCAAAGAAAATACGAGAATAAGCGTAAGATTGGGCACAAACCCAATCGCAAAAAAATATAAGCAACTCAGGATCGACGAAATCATCAAAATTTTGCGGAAACCGTAGCGATCCATCAACCGTGGCCAAAATAGATTTCCCAAAATCGCCCCGCCATTAACAATTGCAAACCAAATCCCCAGCCAGGCATCGCTAGCTCCCAACGTACGCACAAAATAAATCGGCTGGAAAGGAATTGCGGCCCAGGCGGCCAAATTAAAAATCAGCGTATTGATGGTAATTGCACGGTACGGTTGGCTTTCGGTGAGTAATGACCAAATCCCGCGCCACGAACGATCGACATTAGCGGTGGTATCAATCACCACATCGGGGATATTGAGTTTAGTGACATACAACGTACTCAGCATACTGGTGACCATTGCGATGACAAACAAGATCTGATAATTCCCGGGGAAAGGGGCAACTTCCAGAAATCGCCCAAATCCGTAGGTGGCAATCATCATGGTTGCGCCTAGTGTGACATTCCGGGCCGAAAACAAGCGGGCGCGGCGGTGAATCGGAATAATGTCGGCAAACATGGGGAGCCAGCCGGCATTGAACAATGCCACTGGCACATTGGCAATGAGCAATATGGCGACAATTGCTTCGGCGCGGTAGGCAGGCATCCACGGCACAAAAATCAATAGCGCGTTCAAGAGTCGAAACGAAATCAAACTACCAAACATCCACGGCTTGCGCTTCGCGGTACGCTCCATGAGTACTGCAAAGGGAATCGTTGTGACGGCATTGACTACTGCGGCAGCAGAAGTAATTAAGCTGACAATGAAATTTGAGCCACCAAGGCGAATGACAAATGCCGCGGCAAATGAATAGGCTGCGGCAGCAATGGCCGCCCACAAAAGCTCAATCACTAATAAACGGATGTTACGATCAACAGCGGGTGTATGCATGGCGCCCCATCAGCAAAAATCATTCTACGTAGCATACCATAACCTACTACATTGATGTTGACACGGTCAGGGCACTCTTTTATACTATAAATGACTGATAAGTCATATACAAAAGAGCAATTATGCCAAGCGATACCTGGTGGAATCTCGAACTGCCCAAACGTCAATTCATCATTGATGCGTGCCTCACGGAATTTGCTGCGCACAACATGGACAGTGCGTCGCTGTCGACGATTGTCAAGGAGCTTGGCATTGCCAAGGGCAGTATCTATCAATATTTTACCGACAAAGAAGAACTCTATCTTTATATTCTCAAATATGCCCATGACCAATTAGTTGTCCAATTGCGTCATCGAATCCCTATTGCGGTGTTTGCCCAAGGTGATATGTTTACAATTTTGCGGCATTATCTGTATGTCATGCTTGATTTACAACAGCTCTATCCACGAGAATATACGTTTATTCAGCGGGCAATTCGTGATAGTGGTAGCCAACTTCCTGCGGCGAAAGCCATTGGCACGAGTATGCAAACTGCGTTTGTCGAAGATTTAATCCAAACGGCACTTGCGAATCGCTCGATTCGCGACGATATCGCAAGTGAGGTATTCGAATTTCTCGTGCATACTATCATTGCGGCTACGAGTGAATATCTCTACGCCCACCCTGTCGCCGATTCTACCCAGGTAATGCATTTTTTTGATCAATTAGTCGTACTCCTTGATCAAGGGATGCGCTATCGGATTCGGAAATAAATTATGCCAAATACCCCCGTCCATGATTTTTTGACGGTCGCAACGAGTCTCGTCATGACGCCCGCCATTTATTCGATTTTACGGACGGCAGAAGTCGTACAATCGTCGGCCGTGATTGTGACAACGGTGATTTGTGTGGCCCACAACATTTCAGGAATGCTTTTTTCGCCGGATCTCGATTTAGATTCACGTATCCACAAACGCTGGGGGATTTTGTTGTTTATCTGGAAGCCGTACAAATGGTGTATTCCCCATCGCCATTTTTGGAGTCATGGATTGATAATCCCTCCGCTCTTACGCCTTGGTTATTTTTTTGGCATGATGATTATGCTGATTTTTGCCACTGAAGTCACTGCACGGATATTTGGCTTTCCGTTACCCGCATATCATCAATCATTCGCCAAAAGTATTATCGATTGGTTCGTAATGCGTCCCGTCATCAGTCTGAGCATGGCACTTGGATTTATCACTGGTGGTGCGGTGCATTCAATTGCCGATTGGGTGGTAACCGGGGGCAAACATTTATTCAGAATACTATTTGTGCCACCCGGCCAATCAGCCCGAGTGGCACGCAAAAGTGCACCAAGTTCAATGATGTGGTTATTTAATCCCTTTAGCCACGTTCGTCCTGACCATTTTTGATTGTACATTCGTAAATATGAATAACTGAACCTGGCTCATTGCATTCATGGAACCCCAACGCCTGATTTACTTTGCGAATCGGGGCATTGCTTGTTTCCATCCAGGTACGTAATTCACAAATCCCTAGTGATTGTGCCAATTCGATTGCGGCAACTTTGAGGATTTTAGCGACACCGAGACCACGAAATGCCGGTAGCACTCCCGTAGCATGTTGCCACATCACTTGATTATCGTCGTCGTCTTCCATCAAAATCGACTCGCCAACGAGTTGATTATCGACAAACGCCAATAGATAGTGATCCGGGTTGACGTCTTCACCGAGTAACCGGCGAAACTTGCTGAGCGTCACAATCAGCTCGTCTGGCATCGGCACATCAAGTGAAATCGCCGCATGGAGTGTACATACCTGCTCCATGGCATCACTGTCAGCAGCCAATAATGCAGCTAAGGTCGTCAAGCGGATATTTGTCGGCGTAGTCAGGGGGATTTTTGGCGTTTGGAGCGGTAACGTCAATGCATACAGTTGTTCGGTGCCGATATGCGTAAACCCATGGCGGTGCAAAAACAGATCACTGGTTTGGGGATGTGCCATTACGCGCAACGCTTGTGCACCAGCAGTAGCGGCCCATTGTTGCACTTTGTGGAGTAATTCTGAGCCAATGCCAAGATGCTGTGCATGCGGTAATACCCGAATATGCGCCCAAAAGGTATGTCGTGGAGTGTTCCACGTTGCCCGAAAACAAAATGCGACTGCGAGCGGATCATCAATTGGACCAACAATCCAACGACGAATCGGCACACCGGCATCACGCAAATCGTTATCAAAATGGAGCACTTCTTGGGGGGTATCATACTCATAATCACACCGTTCATGGGGAGGGACGGTGGCGACTACGCGGGCATGGGCGTAGGCGGCTTGTTCACCGCGCACAACTTGCGCAAGTGGGGTAAAGGTCGTACTCATACAGTAATCTTTCACTCGAGCGAGATTGTGCAGGCCGCTCCCGTCCGCCGACAACGGATAACATCACCGTCACGTGCGGGAACCAACACCGAATGTTGGGCTCATACACACAATTCACTCACGAATCCTCTATAATCATAGCAGAGAATTTTTGAATTGGCTAGTAGGGCGCATATGGATGCGATTTCACTCGAAGTTTTTCGCCATCGTTGTGCCGCGATTGCCGAAGAAATGGGTGCTGCACTCGAACGGAGTGCGTTTTCTTCAAACATCCAAGAACGCCGTGACTATTCATGTGCGCTCTTTGACCCCACCGGCGCACTTGTCGCCCAAGCAGCCCATATCCCCGTCCACCTCGGCGCGATGCCCCGCAGTGTCGAAGCCGCGATTTCTCATTGTGCCCCACTCAACGACGGGGATGTGGTGCTCCTCAACGATCCCTTTGCGGGTGGTACGCACTTACCTGATTTTACTAGCGTCGCTCCCATATTTGTGGACGGTACGCTCATTGCCTACAGTGCCACCCGCGCGCATCACGCTGATGTGGGGGGGATGACACCTGGCTCCATGCCGCTTAGTCGCTCTCTTTTTCAAGAAGGGATTATTATCCCTCCTATCAAACTTATCGCCGCAAGTCAACGTAATGAGGCGGTTTTTGCCCTGATTGTACGTAATTCACGCACGAGCGATGAACGCAGTGGTGATTTGGCAGCTCAACTCGCCTGCCATCAAATTGCGGCGACACGTGTGGCAGAATTAGTCGCCAAAATGGGAATTAATGCAGTCTCTCAAGGGTTTGATGCGTTAATCGCCTACGGCGAACAACGCATGCGTCAAATCATCTTGGACATTCCTGATGGGGTCTATGCCGCCACCGAATACCTTGATGATGATGGAGTTGATCCTCAACCCCTGCCTATCCACGTCACCGTGACGATTCGCGCAGACACCATGCACATCGATTTCACCGATAGCGCCCCCCAATGCCGTGGGCCACTGAACGCCCCCCAAGCGGTCACAGAATCAGCCGTACTGTATGCGTTACGCCTCCTTGACGGTGATGACATGCCGGCGTCGGCTGGGGTTTATCGCCCATTGACATGGCATATCCCAGCTGGTTCCATCCTCAATCCACTACCACCCGCAGCCGTCGCTGGCGGCAATGTCGAAACTTCACAGCGGGTGGTTGATGCAATGCTTGCGGCCCTCACCCATGCCATCCCCACACGCATTCCTGCCCAATCGGCTGGTACCATGAATAACTGGACGATGGGTGGGATGCGCAGCGATAATTCACCCTTTGCGTACTATGAAACACTTGGTGGTGGAATGGGGGCTCGACCATATGTAGCTGGACTCGATGCCGTCCAAACCCATATGACCAACACCCGCAATACACCAATTGAAGCATTTGAACGCCTCTATCCCGTACGCGTCACCCAACTTGCCATCCGACGTAATTCAGGTGGTGACGGTCTATTCAAAGGTGGCGCAGGGCTCTGCAAATCAATACAATTTTTGGTACCAGTTACCGTGACGCTCCTCACCGAACGTCGTCAACTTGCGCCGCATGGTACTCGTGGGGGCAATGATGGACAGTGTGGCCAAAATTTGCGCAGTACGCAGGATGGGGTGATTACACCGTTAGCTGGCAAAGGCTCATTTGAGTTACCTGCCTACACTACTTTGCATATCTTAACCCCTGGAGGAGGCGGCTATGGCGACCCTGCGTAATTGGTGGCTGACTAGCGTGTGGCACCATCCTGAACGATGGGCGCGACTTACATTCTTGATGTATTGTGCTATGTATCCAAATAGTGTGATTGCCATACTTGCCAATCTTATCCCTGATGAAGCACGTGGCTTCGGTGGAGTGCTCTTGTTGCTCCAAGGGGTGAGTGTTGCCTGTTATCTCTACACTCACCTCGGTCGTACGGCGTGGCGCCCGATATCGATAATCATGTTGGGTGCGTTACTCGTTGAATATGTCGGTGCGACTTATGATTTCCCGTTTGGCGCCTACGATTATACGACGGTCCTTGGTCCACAACTTTTTGCGACGGTGCCGATCGTGATTTTGTTTGCCTGGCTCATGTCGCTGGTTGGCTCATGGTCACTCAGTTACATGGCCTGGCCTACGGCGCCACGCTGGGTGCGAGCTGTCGGCTGTGGCTTTTTAATCATGTGTTTTGATATTCAAATCGAACCAGTCGCAACCCTAATCAATCACTACTGGGTCTGGATGCAACCTGGCATCTACTATGGCGTGCCCCTCGTCAATTTTGCTGGCTGGTGGGCTGTCGGTACACTACTCGCCATGTTGTGTGACCGTGATTTCGTGCATTTGATGCAAATTACGCGAGGCCATACGCCATTTGCGATTGCCAATCTGGTTGGCTGCACTGGCATGTTTGTCGTGATGAATGGCCAACGAGGCTACCTGCTTGCCGTGGCAATGTCAGCTGTTTTTATAGTACTATTTGGGCTTATCGTATGGCGCTGGCGTGTAGTCGCTCAGTCGGTAGGGGCGGAGTGATTCGGTAGCAATCAATGTGTCGAGCAACGCATCGCTATTGGCCCCGATGACGCCATGCGGAGAACCGTATTCACTGGCCGTACTGCCCGTTACACAGACATGTCCATTGTGAATCCCGCGTGCCACGAGAGCTGCGATCGAGGTGGCAGTGCCGAATTCGGGGCTTAAATAGAGTGGGAAGCGGTTAAAGAGTTTTTCGTCGGGGTTACTTGTTACCGGCATATCAATAATCGGGGTATGTCGAATCGGCGCATCGTTTGGCCACTCGGACCCTAGCTGACGTAATTGTGCTCCGGGCAAGGTTATTGATGACCGCGTGAATCCAAGCGTTTGACATAATTCTAATGTGTCCTGATTCCCCGAATGAAACCCTGTCCGAATACTTTTGGGCACATGATATAAAAATTGCGCAAACACATCACGGGCTTGGGTAATAGCCAAGTGTTGTTCGGCAATTGAGAGTGTGCCCATTGGTTTTTGCTTCGGAAAAATGCTCGACTGGCTGGGGGAAACCAGTAACCCGAGTTCACAGCCACGCTCCATAAGTTCTTCGAGCATCGGGGCATGGGCGCGGGCTGCTTCGGGTGACACAAAAATCGTCGGCCAAAATCCAGCCCCCAGCATCAGATTGGCATAGGCATCGAGTGAACGACTACTAAACTCCCAATCAGGTGGCGCATCTTTGCCGGTGCCGGCGGCGACTGCATTAAATGTACAAAAGAGAGGAATCGTCATGGGCGCCTCACATCCTATCACTACGGACATTTGTATTATCGGTGGTGGGCTTGGTGCAGTGGCCGCCGCATTGACGGCGCTTGATCAAGGTGCTACTGTCGTCATCGTTGCACCGCAGCGCTGGCTGGGTGGCCAAATGAGTAGCCAAGGAGTGAGTGCCCTCGACGAGCATCGCTACATCGAGACATTTGGCGGATCGCCACATTATCTGCGACTCCGACAACTTATTCGCCATCGCATGGCTTATCTGTATGGTATCACAATCACTGATGAGGCGACATTTAACCCAGGGAATGCGTGGGTGAGCAACCTCTGCTTTTTCCCGCAGGTAGCGGCTGAGGTAATCGACGAGCTCCTTGCACCGTATGTCGCATGCCAGCGGCTGACCGTGTTGGACGAAACGCTCCCCACCGCCGTCTCCAAAAAAGATGCAACGATTACACACATTAGCTGTCGCGGAAATGCGCAGGTATACGAAATTATCCCACAGCAGGTTATTGATGCGAGTGAACTCGGGGATATATTGGCACTGGCAAACCTCGATTATGTGACGGGCGCAGAAGCACAAATCGATACTGGTGAACATAATGCACCGCTCAATGCACGCCCCCACGAAATTCAAGGCTTTACCTTTGGCTTCGCCGTCGAGTTTTGCCCGTACCAATCACACATCATCGTCAAACCCGAGGGCTATGAGCGCTTACGTGATCGCCAACCATTTTCCTTGACGCTCACTGGGCAAGATGGCGAAGCCCGCCCATTTCGTATGTTTACCGACGGCCCCACCGGACTACCACCCTTTTGGACCTATCGGCGTCTCTGGGATGGCCAACAGACCACCCCCGCAACAACAGATATCGCACTCATCAATTGGAATAGCAACGATTATCATCACGGCACCATCATCGATGTCGATGCGACAACCTATGCTCAACGTATCGATGAAGCCAAACGCTTATCGCTGGCATTCCTATATTGGCTCCAGACCGAAGCCCCCCGCGACGATGGCACGGGATTTGGCTACCCTGAGCTCAAATTACGCCCCGACATCATGGGCACAAGTGACGGGTTATCAATGGAGCCGTATGTGCGTGAATCGCGGCGCACACCGGGCTTGTCACGGATTGTCGCAGAGGATTTGCTTGTGGTGAATCAGCCATTGGCCCGAGCGAAAGCGCACCGAGAGAGTGTAGGTATCGGCTGGTACTACATGGACTTGCATCCTGCGCCAGGGAATTCCCAGAGTATGTGGGCTCCAACACGCCCCTTTCAAATCCCAATGGGTGCGCTCATCCCGCCGGATTGTCATAATCTATTGATGGGCTGCAAAAACATTGCCACGACCCATTTATCCAATGGCTCGTATCGCCTGCATCCGGTGGAGTGGAACATTGGCGTGGCGGCGGGGATGATTGCCCATTTGACCATTGTGCAGCAGGTTGCTCCGTGTGATGTCCTAGTTTGGTCTGTGCAAAAAAAGTTGCTGGCGCAGGGGCATCCTGTGGCATGGGCAATCGATGTACCGCCGAGCCATCCAGCGTTTGTGGCCACGCAATGGCTCATTTTGCAAGGTGTGCTTGGTCAGAGTGAACGGGCACAGCGCCTTACTATCGACATTGCGGAGCCAATCGGTACCGATGGCTTTACGCCTCTTATAGCGTGCTTGCGTGCCACAGGAATCAGCACCGACGACATACACATCACACAGACCGACTCGTGGGAGTCAGTCTGTGTGAAAATAGGGCAATTAGGGCTTTGGGATCTCGTTTAGGTAGGTTTTGTGCGGGTCACATAGGTGGCGAAATTATCCAAAATTGATTGCCAGCCCGCACGCTGCATTTCCACAGGGTTGGTTCCTTCGGCTTCGAATTGCTCAATAACAGTAGTTTCGTGGCCGTTGGCGATGAATTGGATGTGGACGTTGCGGCCATCGCCGAGCGTATAAGACAATTCGGTCGGCGCATTGACGAGCGTGTATGTACCCCAGAAATCAAAGCCAAAACTGCCGTCTTTGGCTTCCATACGCGATGAAAACTTGCCGCCAACCTGCAAATTGACCGCAGAATGAGGCGTATGCCAGTCTGGCGATGCGGCATTCCATTGGGTGATGTGCGCAGGAGTGTTCCAACATTCCCAGACGTGCGTGATCGGAGCAACAATCGTTGTTTGGATGGTGATAGTGGTTGGTGTGGTCATTATTCCCTCGATACAAGCAAAACGCTATAATTATACATTTGTGGCGTCAATTGTGCGCGGAGCGGTGAAGCCTACCTTCCCATGCAAATTGCCCTATTTTCAAAACGACATTAGGGATGTAATGTTGCTTTGAAGTGAAATATAGCCCAAACCGAGGCAGTAGGGTAGCTGTAGGATCGTCGTTAACCCATCTATACATGCAACGCAATTGACTCGTGTTATGATGAAACAAATCATTGCAGGAGCACGCACATGCAATCAATCAAACGCACGTTTTTCATCATACTCATAATGGCAAGTCTAATGACCGTTGTGAGCTGTGGCCGTGGGAATCAAGCCTACCCTAATCCCAATCAGTATCCCTATCCTTATACCAATCCATAAGCATGCTACGTGTATGTATTTTACTCATCGTAGGATGGGGACTACTCGCCAACTGCACCTCCTCATCGACAGCACCAGCCGTGCGTACCACAATCGCGCAAGGGACACTTATGGACTGTGGTGTTCCTATGCAGTTGGACATCATGTCCACTCCAGTGATGCGGAGTCGTGGCTTGATGGAACGCCACACACTTCCCAATCACTACGGGATGTTGTTTGTTTTCCCCGTACCAACGACTCCTAGCTTCTGGATGCACAACACTCCTACGGCGCTCGATATTGTGTTTCTCAGCGACAATGGGACGATTTTGGCCATTGAATCCATGACGCCGAACAGCGACGACCGCCATACCGCCCCTGCACCGGTACGGTATGCACTCGAAGTCGCTCACGGCTATTTTGCCAACCAGTCAGTCACGATTGGCCAACAGTGTACGCTGACGATTCCCGCTGATTTGGTCATTGAATAGGGCGAAAGTGCCAGCACTCAGTAGTTTGGCGCTCATGATCACTGACGTCACGCAAAAAATCGCCTTGGAAAAAGCCAAATTTGCGCACACATGCCTGCGATGCCACGTTATGGCGGCCAATCACGGCATAGATGGTGGTGACGGCGAGGTTTTGGATGCAAAAGGGCAATAATTCCGTCAGCATCTCAGTAGCGTATCCGTGGCACCAATGTGACTTCCAGACGTCGTAGCCAATTTCTACTTGTTTGGTAACTACATCATAAAAATGATACCCACAAGTACCAACAAACTCCCCTGTGTCACGCATAAACGTAGCATAGCGCAAATAGCGTGATTGGCGCATATCGGCGTAGTGGTGAATAATATCGGCTGCTTCTGTCATGCTACACGGGGGATCACTGAAGTGGGCACACATTTCAGGATCTGAAAACTGCCGATAGATTACGTCAACATCACCATCATCTAAGCCACGCCAATATAAACGCGGACTGGTGAAGGTGAGGGGAAACAAGCGACTATCTGTCATGAGGCGACTCCTATAAAATTCTCTCGTATCATACCGTTTATCCCGTAGAAAGTACACCCACAATGACCAGCCCGAATCGACTTATTAATGAGCAATCGCCATATTTGCTCCAACATGCCTATAATCCTGTCGATTGGTTTCCATGGGGCAATGCGGCTTTGAGTCGCGCAAAGGCCGAACAAAAACCAATTCTCCTGAGTATCGGCTATTCTGCCTGCCATTGGTGCCACGTGATGGAACATGAATCGTTCAGCGATGTCACCATTGCATCCCTCATGAATGCCCATTTTGTCTGTATCAAAGTCGATCGTGAAGAACGCCCCGACATCGATGCCATCTATATGGCAGCAGTACAGCGCATGACTGGGCAGGGCGGATGGCCAATGACCTTGTTTTTGACCCCCGAAGGTGAGCCATTCTACGGCGGTACCTACTACCCACCGCACGATCGTGGCCAATTCCCGGGCTTTACACGGGTGTTGCAGAGCATTCATACAGCGTGGGTTGATCGTCCGCAACAATTACGCACAGCTGCTGGCCAATTGCGCGACGAAATAGCGCAATTACTGCAACCACACCCAAGTGATGATGTCCTCACGATTGACTCGCTGTCTACTATTATGACAACCTTGCAACAAGATTTTGACAACAGCCATGGTGGCTTTGGTGGGGCTCCTAAATTCCCCCCAGCGATGATAATTAGTTTTTTGTTACGCCAGCATCAGCACACGCAACACGTAGATATACGGACGATGATTGATGTCACGTTAGCGGGGATGGCGGCAGGGGGGATGTATGACCATGTCGGTGGCGGATTTCATCGCTATAGTGTTGATGATCATTGGGAAATTCCCCATTTTGAAAAAATGCTTTATGACAATGCATTATTGCTTTCTGCCTATAGCGAAGCCTTTCATATCACCCGCAACCCTCGTTATGCCCAAATCTGCCACGAAATCGTGACCTGGCTGACCCGCGAAATGATTCATCCTGACGGAGGCTTCTTTTCCGCACTTGATGCAGACAGCGAAGGCGAGGAAGGGCGTTACTATGCCTGGAGTGCATCCGAACTCGACACCGTGCTCGGCAGCGATGCAGCCCTCTTTCGCACCGCCATGCGGGCAGATCAAACACCGAATTTCGAAGGAACATACGTCTTGCATCGCCGGATGAACGAAACTGCTGTATGTAGTGCGCTCGGAATAACCACACACGCACTCGATGAAGCGATTGAACGCGGGGCACACCGACTCTTGTGTGCACGACAGACGCGCATCGCACCCCAGCGCGATGACAAAATCATTGTGGCATGGAATGGGCTAATGATCCGAGCACTGGCGCAAGCAGGTCGCATATTTGGCAAACCAGCGTGGACTGCAATCGCCACCCGCGCCTTTGATTTCATCTGTACAAAGATGATGCCCGCAGGGCAATTGGTACGCATCTGGAAGGATGGCGTCGCTGGCAGTACTCCCGCATTTCTCGATGATTATGCAGCGCTAGCCAATGCCGCACTCGAGCTCTATACCACTAGTGCCAATCCGACACACATACTGTTTGCGCAACAGACAGCCCAAACGATTTTGCAACGATTTTACGATCCCCATACCCAAATTGTCTATGATACCTCAGATACCCATGAACAACTTATCGTTCGTCCCAATGACCGTACCGATAACGCGGTGCCGAGTGGGAATGCATTGACCATTGAATTGTTACTCCGGCTCGATGCAATTATCAGCGAACCCTATTTCAGTCTGGTGGCCGCACAGCTCCTCGGTCATTCTGCCGCATTGTTATCGCGGTGGCCACAAGGATTTGGCAAAACCCTCTGCGGCCTTGAATGGTTCCAAAATCCCGTCGTGCACGTCGTCGTGGCTGGAACACCGGGGAAACTACTAGCACGCACTATGGCCGTGATGCCACTCGATGCCGTAGTCGTTTATACAACAGGCAATGAGCACCTTTTATTATGTCAAAACAAAACCGCCATCAATGGCGGCGAAACACTCTATATCTG
This sequence comes from uncultured Chloroflexota bacterium, assembly GCA_937876225.1. Classification (GTDB taxonomy): domain Bacteria; phylum Chloroflexota; class Chloroflexia; order Chloroflexales; family Roseiflexaceae; genus UBA965. The sequence goes on from CALFIC010000062.1 coordinate 46,397, forward strand.
TGTGGACAATCATTGTGAGTTACCGATTACCGACGAGCAAACATTGACTCGTCAACTCACACACCTGTTTATTACAAAAACGCAGTAATTGCGCTCAGTGCATCGGGAAAGCAATAATCTACGTAGTCAGGAACGGGTGTGCCAAATTGATGCGGGATATAGACAGTGGTCATCCCGATTGATTTGGCGTGCCCTAGATTATGTAATGTGTCTTCAACAAACACGGTACCCGCTGCAGGACAGTTGATTGCCTGTAGGGCAATCTGGTAGGCCGACGGGTGTGGTTTCGGTAAGAAATTAATCATCCGAATATCAATGATTGGCATTTTTAGGTGGGTAAGTCCAAGCGCAGCTAAGGCTCGTTCGGCATGTTCACGAGGGGAGTTGGTGAAAATCGCCATCGGTACCGTAATCGTTGCCATCAATTCAACCAGTGCCAGGTTTGGTTTGACAAAGCGTGGCATATCGAAATCGTGGACCGTGTGCAAGTATGTTTCGATGTCAACATGATGATGGAGTTGCAATCCTCGTAGCGTCGTGCCATAGGTGACAAAGTAGTGTTGACGAAGTGCAACAGCATCTTGGTGAGGCAATCCACTCACCTGTTGCACATATGCATTCATGCGTTCTTCCAGCGCTTCGGTTACACCGGCATGCGCTGGATAGAGTGTATTGTCGAGGTCAAACAAAAAGGCTCGTGCGCGCATGGTGTTACTTTTCTGTGCGCCGTGGGGTTACCACGGCGCAACATCAGATTGCGTGAGTGCGGACTACTTACCTACCACGAAACTTACATCGTAGGCAGTAGCAACATCAAGGTCTTGTTTGAGGGCGGCAACGGAGCGCAACAATTCGTGGGTTTTGGCCCATTGAGCCGGTTGAATCAACCCTAAAGTCGTCGTATTGGCCTTCCACATGGCGACAGTCGCCTTGAGGATATCGGTCGTTACTGCTTGGTCACTGGGTTTAGCTTCTGGAATGTATTTGAGTGACGTGGTGTACGCAGCGGCAGGATCATCGCTGACCGCCTGCATCCCTTTTTGCAAGGCGCGGGTGAATTTCGTCACCACATCTTTTTCGCCGCTAATCAATGATTCATTGACAATCAATTGATCTGAGGCCATGGGGTAGAAATCTGCGACACGCAATACATTGACTGCCGTCCCTTGGGCAGCGAGTTGAATTGGCTCGTTGTTGGCATAGCCACTAATAATTTGCACTTTGTCTGACAACAATGCCGGTACTTGGTTAAACCCAATTTCTTGGATGGTCACATCCGCTTCAGTCAACCCACCAGCATACAAAAGTGCTTGCAGACCAATATAGCTAGCCCCAAATCGACCCGGGATCCCGATCACTTTTCCTTTGAGGTCGGCAGGCGTGGCGAGTGGGAGTGTCGATTTGCTCATAAACGCCACAGGGAATTCTTGTGAGGTTGTCATGACTGATTTAATTGGCAATCCTTGGGCACGGGCTAACAAAATTGAATCAGCACTGGCCAACGCAAATTCGATTTTGTTCTTGGTGGCAATCCGTTGCACGACGTCGTTTTCGAAATTATAGTCGAAGGTGACGTCGAGTCCTTCATCGGCAAAATAGCCTTTTTCTGCAGCTACATAAAAATGCGCAAATTGCACATTTGGAATATAGGGCATCCCCACAATGATGGCACGACGTGCGGTAGGAGCAGCCTGACCCGCACAAGCAACTAACACAAATAATGCCACACAGATACTTACAAGTCGCCGAATCATGCTATTCTCCACTACAAAATTATCAACCCAAAAGTATTATACCAACTTTGTGTCTAAATGCACACTATTTGTACATGATTTGCACGGTAAATATCAACATTTACATTATGTAACGCAACACACGTCGTTCGATTACTGTCAAAAGCGCCGTCAGTCCCAGGGTAATCGCAATCAACCAGACAATGGCGACAAAGACCAACGGGGTATCAAACAAGCCACGAGCAATATTTATCAGCGCACCAAGGCCATCACGGCCACCAAGGTACTCACCGACGACGGCACCGGTGGTGGCGAGCACAATGCTAGTGCGTAGACCGCTGAACATGACCGGCAAAGTGAGTGGGAATTCAACAAACCAGACTCGTTGGGAACGTGTTGCCCCAAACAACAGCGCAACTTCACGAAGATCGGGTTGAATGAGTTGGAGTCCGGTATAAGTCGCTGAAAAAACGGGGAAAAAAGTGATGAGAATGGCCACCACTGTGCGCGCCCAAAACACATCATTAATCCAAATCAAAATTAATGGTGCAATTGCAAGGATGGGAATCGATTGGCTGGCCGTCAGAAACCAATTCAACCCTGCGTTGATGTGCGGGAATTGGTACAAAAGCCATCCAACCAGTGCCCCAAGCAGGTAGGCGATAATCACCCCGGTCAACGCCACACTGGTTGTCGCTTGGACATGATGCCAGAGTTGCGGTGATTGAAATTCACTTACAAAACGCAGGGCAATCACACTCGGTGCGGGCAATAAATAACGAGGGATTTGCAGGCTCCGCACCAGCAATTCCCACGTTATAAAAAAGAGCCCCATTACCGTTAGTCGCGTGGTGGTCATGCAACCCGTATTTCTGTTAGAGCGACTTCGTCGTATGTTGTGTTGGACCAAAGATACGTTCACGCACGACACGAATTGGGAATCGCACTACCGCCGTAAAAATACGATTGATGCGTTGGGGCTGTATAATCAGGCGAAATAGCCATTTCAATCCCAATTTATGCATCCATAAGGGTGCTAACGGGACAATCCCGGCGATTTCATCAAAAGTACCACCAATTCCAATTGCCACGGGTACATTGAGAAAGGGCTGATTGCGGGCAATCCACATATCTTGGGCCGGGTGGCCATAGGCTACAAGCAAAATATCGGGGTTCGCATCACTGATTTGCGAACGAACGTAGGGTTCTTCGATGAGACTTGGAGACCCGGCATAACACCCTGCTACCTGCAATCCAGCGTAGCGGTGGCGGAGCGTTTGGGCGGCTTTTTCCGCAACCCCAGGGGCAGAGCCGAGGAAGAATATCCGCCAGCCACGAATCACCGATTGTTTGGCCAAGCGTTCGACCAATGCCACCCCTGTCACACGTTCACGAATCGGTAACCCTTTGAGCACCCGTGAGGCCCACAAGATCCCGATGCCATCAGGGGTGGCGAGCGATGCACTATTGAGTACTTTCCGGACTTGGGGATCACGGAGTGCTTCCATCACAAATTCAGGGTTAATCGTTACCACTTGATGAACGCCCCCATTACGAATCAGCCCATCAATCACACGCACCGCTTCATCTTCGGTGACATCATCGACAGTTACTCCCAATATTGACACCCGTTGTGGGATTAACGGAATTGTGCCTGAATGTGATTTACGGCTTGCGGTCATATTAGGCTACCTGAATCCGATCCACAATTGCAGCCCCAACAATATCGGTGTGCGACGTCATTTCACCTGGGGCGGCTACGTCTTTTGTTACAATCCCTGCATCAAGGGTGGCATAGACCGCACGTTCGACGGCCTGTGCTTCAGCTTCGAGGTTGAGTGAATAGCGCAACAACATCGCCACACTCAAAATCGTGGCCATGGGGTTGGCAATTCCTTTGCCGGCGATATCAGGAGCCGAGCCGTGAATCGGTTCGTACAAGCCCATCCGTGTCGGTCCATTACTCTCGGCACCGAGTGAGGCCGAAGGCAACATCCCCATCGAGCCCGCCAGCATAGAGGCTTCGTCGGTCAAAATGTCGCCAAACATGTTTTCGGTGACAATCACGTCGAAATCAGCGGGGCGACGAATCAAATGCATGGCACACGAATCAACCAGCATATGTTCGAGCGTCACATCGGGGAATTCGGCTTGCATGATGCGCGTTGCAGTACTACGCCACAAGCGTGACGTTTCGAGGACATTGGCTTTGTCGACGGAAACGAGCTTCTTTTTGCGACCACGGGCAGTGACGGCAGCGGTACGAATAATCCGCTCGATTTCACCAGTGGTATAGACGCAGGTATCGATGGCTTGTTCGCCACTGGCATGGGGTTCACGCTTTTTTTCACCGAAGTAAATCCCACCGGTCAATTCACGTACTACCACCATATCAACGCCGTGCAATAAATCGGCACGCAATGGTGAGGCAGCAATCAAGCGGGGGTGAATAGTGACAGGACGTAGATTGGCATACAACCCCAAGGCTTTGCGGATACCGAGCAGTCCTTGTTCGGGGCGGACTTTGGCCGCAGGGTTGTCCCACTTGGGACCACCAACGGCACCAAGCAGGACTGCGTCAGATGCCTGACACGCAATCAAGGTAGCCTCAGGCAATGCAGTACCCGTGGCGTCGATGGCACAGCCACCGAGGAGTGCGGTATTGATGGTAAAGGTGTGCCCAAACACGGCTGCAACACGGTTTAATACCGCAACCCCTTGGGCAACGACATCGGGACCGATTCCATCGCCGGGTAACGTGGTAATTGTGGCATGCATTATAAACCTACCGTATCTACCCGGGTGGTGTGGGTTTGTTCATAGGCACTGATATCGCTGTCAGCATTCGCCAAAAATCCGAGTTGGTCGACGCCATTTAATACACAATATTTGGCGAATGGTTCAATGGGAAACCACATCGTGCTGCCATCAGGGAGGGTCACCATTTGACTGGCCAAATCAACGCTCAGGGTGGCTTGGCCGGGGTTCGGGGCATCGCTGGCAACCAGCAGCTGATACGTTTCGGGGGAAATCACAATCGGCAACAAGCCGTTTTTGAGTGAATTGTTTTGGAAAATATCGGCAAAGTAGGTACTCAACACTGCTTTAAAGCCAAAGCCTTGCAAGGCCCACGGCGCATGTTCGCGTGACGAGCCACAGCCAAAGTTAGTACCCGCAACAAGAACTTCGACCCCTTTGGCGAACGGCTTGTTTAGCAAAAACTCGGGCTTGGGCTGGCCATTGCTGTCATAACGCCAGTCAGAGAACAGATTATCGCCCAAGCCGACTTTGTCGGTAGTTTTGAGGAACCGAGCCGGGATAATTTGGTCGGTATCGACGTTTTCCATCGGGAGCACGGCATAGCGTGCAGTATAGGGGATGAATTTATTCAACCGAAGCCTCATTCTGATTCATGGTAGGGGCGAGATCCATCAATGTACGATGACGCACCGCATCCCCTACCACGCTAATTCCGCTATTCACAATAACTAGCCCAATGGTGCCCCACCAAAACCACGGTTTGCCCTGACTTTTTTGGCTAATGGCATGGCCGGTGACACTGAGGCCTAACCCCACGAGGAGTAACCCAAGCGGGGCTTTTTTGGCCCATTGTAGGTAATGGTGGTTATCCCAAAATTTCACGGGGGTCACAAATTACTCCTGCAATAGCGGTGGCAGCAGCTGTCAATGGGCTCGCCAAAAAGGTTCGGCCGCCCTTGCCTTGGCGTCCTTCGAAATTCCGATTGCTGGTGGATACCGCATATTGACCAGGTTTGAGTTGATCGCCGTTCATAGCGATACACATCGAACAGCCGGCTTCACGCCATTCTGCACCGGCCAACTTGAATATTTCGTCGAGACCTTCGGCTTCAGCTTGTTTCTTCACTTGTTGTGAGCCGGGGACTACCATCATACGCACGCCACTCGCTACTTTGCGGTCTTGCATTACTTGGGCAGCCAAACGCAGGTCCGAAATGCGGGAATTGGTGCAGCTACCGATAAAGACGACATCGACTTTTTTGCCGATTAGCGACTGGCCAGGTTCGAGGTCCATGTAGGCCAATGCTTTGGCAAGTCCTGCTCGAGCTGAGTCATCAGTCATGTCGTCAGCAGTGGGGACATGACCGGTGATGGGGATACCCATACCGGGGTTCGTGCCATAAGTAATCATTGGCGCGAGTTCATCGGCGTGAAGCTCGACGACAGCGTCATAGACGGCACCTTCGTCTGACACGAGGGTTTGCCAATCAGCGACAGCAGCATCCCAACCAGCACCTTGGGGGGCACGTGGACGATTTTTGATATATTCATAGGTGGTTTCGTCGGGAGCGATGAGACCGGCACGGGCGCCACCTTCGATCGACATATTACATACGGTCATACGCTCTTCCATGCTGAGCGCACGAATAGCTTCGCCGGTGTATTCGAGGACATAGCCGGTGCCGCCGCCGACACCGATTTTGGCGATGATTGCAAGAATAATATCTTTGGCACCGACGCCTTTTGAGAGACGTCCATTGATGCGAATTTCCATCGTTTTGGGGCGGCTCTGGAGCAAACACTGGGTGGCAAGGACATGGCCGACTTCGGACGTACCAATGCCAAATGCCAATGCACCAAAAGCACCATGCGTGCTGGTATGACTGTCACCACAGACGATAGTCATGCCGGGTTGCGTTAATCCTTGCTCGGGTCCAATAACATGCACAATCCCTTGGTTTTCGCTCCCCAAGGCAAATAATGGAATCCCAAAGTCACGGCAGTTTGATTCGAGTTGGGTAAGTTGGGCTTGGGCCTGATTATCGAGGACGGGGATAATGCCTTGGGCATTGCGAGGAGTCGTGGGCGTTGAATGGTCCATGGTTGCGATGGTTTGACCTGGCCGGCGTACTGTCAAGCCCCGTTGGCGCAATTCAGTGAATGCTTGGGGTGAGGTAACTTCGTGTACCAAATGCAAGTCGATATACAACACAGCGGGGGTTTCACTGGTTTCAGGACGCACTTGGTGGCGATTCCAGATTTTTTCGAATAATGTTTGTGGTGTGGTTGCCATGCCAACTCCTCATACCTTCAAATTCGGTGATCCACCGCATCGCCACAGAAGTGGTGATGCGGTGGCCGCGTGGGCTATCCAGCGCATTGTTTAGACGTAATCCAACCAACCGTGTTTGTCTTCGACCGAACCATCAAACAAGCCAAAGAAGCGCTCTTGGATGGCCTCGGTGAGTTCACCACGCATCCCGGTGCCGATGACCACTTTGTCGACCGAGCGGACGGGGGTGACTTCCGCGGCAGTGCCGGTGAAGAAGATTTCGTCGGCCAAGTACAACATTTCGCGTTGCATGTTGGTTTCAACAACCTGCATCTTGAGTTCCTTGGCAACGGTCATGATCGAGTCACGGGTGATACCGGGCAAAATGCTGGCCGTGGTGGGTGGGGTGTAGATGACGCCATCACGCACGATGAACAGATTCATGCCTGAACCTTCGGCAATGTTGCCGTTGATGTCCATGGCGATACCTTCAGAATAGCCATTGCGCAACGCTTCGTTTTTGATCAAGTTTGATGACAAATAATTGCCACCGGCCTTAGCCATGGTGGGGATGGTGTTGGCTGCAGGGCGATTCCATGACGAAACCATCACATCGACGCCATTTTTGAGGCCCTCGGGTCCGAGATAGGCGCCCCATTCGACGGCGGCTACCATGGCTTCGATGGGGTTGGCTTTGCCGTCGAGTCCCAATGGGCCTTCGCCACGCCATACGAGGGGGCGGATATAGCAGTTGGCGTAGTTGTTGACCTTGACGACGTCTTTACAGGCCTGGGTGATTTCTGCCACGGTAAAAGGGATATCCATGCGATATATCTTGCATGAATCCCAGAGTCGGCGCATGTGCAGACCTAGACGGAAAATGGCCGGGCCGTTTTTGGTGGGGTAGGAGCGAATACCTTCAAAAATCGAAGACCCGTAATGCAAGGCATGGGTCATGACGTGGACATTGGCTTGTGACCAGGGAATCATTTGTCCCTTAAACCAAATCTGCTTCTCGGTCGTCATTGGAGTTCTCCTTCGTCGGCGATGGATTTCATGGGTATTATATATCATTCACTTGACAAAAATTGTCAGTTGAACCGTGCTCAATAGCCGTAGCGTGCTAACGGCAATTCCAAGGCATCCCAGAGTGCTTGCCAACTAGCGGTCAAAATGTTTTCTGAGCAGCCAACCGTCGTCCAGCGCGTTTCACCGCGGGCAGACTCGATCAATACCCGTGGTCGGGCTGCCGTACCTAAATGCTCGTCAACAATTCGCACTTTGTAGTCGACCAAGGCCACATTGGCAATTTGGGGATAAAAGGGTGCGAGTGCCTTACGAATCGCTTGGTCGAGGGCATTGACGGGACCATCACCTTCGGCCGCGGTATGCATGTCGTGGCCTTTGACGCGTAACTTCACCATCGCTTGTGAGCGAATGTCGTGGTCGTTTTTGGCATCGACAATCACGGTGAAGTCGAGCAACTCAAAGGGTGCGACATACCCCGGCGCATTACGCCGGATGAGCATTTCAAACGAGCCTTCGGCGGCTTCGAACTGCAACCCTTGTTGTTCGAGCTCTTTGATTTTTTGCAAAATCACCCGTTCATTGCCATCGATATCGAGCCCCAAATGTTCCGCCCGCATACGAATATTGTTGCGACCCGATAATTCACTCACCACAATCCGCATTTCGTTGCCCACGAGCGTGGGGTCAATATGCTGGTAACTATCGGCAAACTTGGCCACCGCTTGGGCGTGAATCCCCCCTTTGTGGGCAAAGGCACTCCGCCCCACAAAGGGGGCATGATGATCGGGATTGAGGTTGCAGATATCGGCAACGATATGTGAGACGGCGCTCAGACGCTGGATTTGGGACTGCGCAATCCCGCTATAGCCGAGTTTGAGATGGGTATTGGCAATCAAGGCGATGAGATCCATGTTCCCGCAGCGCTCACCAATACCATTAATGGTCCCTTGGACGTGACGAGCACCCGCATCAAGGGCCGCCAAGGCATTGGCAACTGCGAGGGCGCCATCGTTGTGCGTATGGATACCAATCATGGCCGTCAGCTGCAGTGATGCAAAATGTGCCATGACCTGTTGGACCACCCGCGTCACATCGTGGGGCAACGAACCGCCATTGGTGTCACAGAGTACGATGGTGGTTGCACCGGCGTGGGCTGCAGCCGTAATGGTGGCAAGGGTGTAGTTGGCGTCTAAGGTATAGCCATCAAAAAAATGTTCGGCGTCGTAGATGACTTCTTTACCATGGTGCACGAAGTACGCCACGCTATCGGCAATCATCCGCACATTTTCGTCACGGGTCGTTTCGAGGACGTGTTCCACATGCAACACCGAGCTTTTGCCCACCAACGTGACTACAGGTGTATTGGCCGCCAGGAGTGCTTGGGTATTGGCATCGGTTGCGCAGGTGGCTTTGGCATGGCGAGTGCTACCAAACGCAGCAATTTTAGCGTGGGCAAGGGGAGTATGCTGCATGCGCCGAAAAAATTCGGCGTCTTTTGGATTAGAACCAGGCCAGCCCCCTTCGATATAATGCACGCCTAATTCATCGAGTACGTGGGTGATTTTGATTTTGTCTTCAACTGAGAGCGAAATACCTTCGCGTTGCGTTCCATCACGTAACGTGGTGTCATAGATTTTAAGCAACATGGTCATTTAGGTCGTCCTTTTTTCATCCTTATGCCAGCGTGGATAACTCCCAAATATTTTCAAAAATCCCGTTTGGGCACGCATCTGATCTAAGGTGACTGCAATATGCGGGTCAAGACGGTGGCCATTGATATCAACAAAAAACACATATTCCCCGAGTACGGCTTTCGATGGCCGTGATTCAAATTTGGTGATATTAATGCCAGCATCCGCTAAAATCTGGAGCGGTTTGACAATTTGCCCCGACCGATCTTCACGGTCAAAGCCAAAACAAAGACTGGTTTTGTCGTCACCGGTCGGCAGATGATCGCGCGCAGCCAGCACCACAAAGCGGGTCACGTTGCTGGCACGATCTTGGATATCAGGAACTAACACAGCGGCGCCAGTGAGCTCGGCCGCTCGGGTCGTGCCAATCGCCACGGCAATCCGGGCCGATGCCAATGCTTCGGCGGGGGCAGCACTATTTGATAGCGACGCGATGGTGGTGACGTGGGGCAAATGGGTATCGATATATTGACGGCATTGCCCAAGTGATTGGGGGTGGCCATATAATACTTCAACGTGTGCCAAATCCGTGCCTGGTTTGCCCAATAGCTGGTGATTGATGGGAACGACAAGTTCTGCCGTAATCAGCAATGCCGTATCATGCACGAGCAAATCGAGTGTGGTCGTCACACTGCCTTCCAGGACATTTTCGATGGGCATGACCGCCACATCGGCAAGTCCTTGTTCAGCTGCAGCGACCGCTGCAGGCAATGTAGGCTGTGGTACGAAGGTATCGCCGGTGGTCGCATACGTTAACGCGGCAATTTCACTATAGGTGCCCGCTGGGCCAAGATAACTTATGCGCATAACCACCTACTACCACACTCGTGGCCTTGCATGAATCTACTGTTGCGTATTGGCGAAATTGTCGACAGCATAGCCGGGGTTACTGGCGTCGTAGCCGTCGGCATAGGCCGATTTTTCGGCTTGGATCAAATGTTCACGGTTTTGCAGTAATTTATTGAGCGCACCCATATAGGCTTCGGCCGCTGCTACCATGGTGTCGGTATGGACGCCATAGCCGTTGAACAAATCAATCCCGGGTTTGGTACTGGCTTGTTGGGCAGCCGTGGTATCACGAATCCGCACCGACACTTCTGCGACGGCGTCAATGCCCTCGGTCACCGAATTGATGGTGAATTCCAACAATTCAACCGGCCGGCCGACGACCTTGTCGATGGCCTTGTAAATCGCATCGACGGGGCCAGTACCGTGGGCGGCTTCGAGGTGCGTTTGGCCTTGTTGATCGACCAAACGCACCGTCGCGACGGGGGTCAAGCTTGTCCCAGTGATGACTTGCACATGTTCGAGTTTGTAGACTTCGACGGTGCGTTGTTGTTCGCCGGCAATCAAGGCTTCGATATCACGGTCGTCGATTTTCTTTTTGCGGTCGCAAAGCTCTTTGAAGCGCTCAAATAAGGCTTGGAACTCTTCTTCGCTATCGGCTTCGTAGCCCATGGCAATCAACTTGGCGCGGAAGGCATGGCGACCGGAGTGTTTGCCCAATACCAACATGTTGCCATCAAGTCCAACCGTCTCGGCACTCATGATCTCATAGGTCAAGCGATTTTTCATCACCCCATCTTGGTGAATGCCAGACTCGTGGGCAAAGGCGTTGCCACCCACGATGGCTTTGTTGGGGGGGACTGGAATGCCGATGAATGAGCTGAGCAAGCGGCTCGAGCGCGTCAATTCGGTGGTATTGATTTTAGTGTTGGTTTGATAAAACGATTGGCGGGTGTGCAGTGCCATTACGACTTCTTCGAGTGAGGCATTGCCGGCACGCTCGCCAATCCCATTGAGGGTACATTCGACTTGACGGGCTCCCGCTCGCACCCCAGCCAAACTGTTGGCGGTGGCCATGCCCAAGTCATCGTGACAATGGGTAGAGATAATGCATTTTTCGATGCCGACTACATTGGCCAAAATCCCGCGGATCAAGTCAGCGTATTCTTCGCTAGTGGTAAAGCCCACGGTATCGGGGATATTGAGGGTGGTGGCCCCTTCGGCGACCACAGCGGTCAACACTTCATAGAGATACGCTGGCTCCGAGCGCGTCGCATCCATGGGTGAGAATTCAATATCGTCGCAAAGGGAACGGGCATAGCGTACCATGTCACGGGCGCGTTCCAGCATTTTGGCGCGGGTCGATTTGAACTGATGCTCGATATGGATGTCTGACGTCGACAAAAAAGTATGGATCCGTTTTTTGGCAGCGGGTTGGATGGCGGTCCAAGCCTTGTCGATATCTTCTTTGATGGCGCGGGCCAAGGCGGCAATCACGGGACCATCACTGGTACCGACTTCTTTGGCGATTTGATGGACGGCAGCCCAGTCACCGGGGGAGGCAGCAGGGAAGCCCGCTTCGATTATGTCTACACCGAGGCGGTGAAGCTGACGAGCGATTTCGAGTTTTTCTTCGAGTGACATGGTGCACCCGGGAGCCTGCTCGCCATCGCGCAAGGTGGTATCAAAAATTCGTACGTGACTTTCCTGCATGATAATTCCCCTTATTGTTGTAAAAAATAGCTGGCTGGGACACATGGCCCCAGCCAGCCGGGATGGCTTAGGAGCCGCCTTGGCCAGGAATAACTTCGCGGGGGTTGACGAACGGCATCATGCGGCGCAAATCGCGGCCGACCACTTCGATTTTGTGATCGACATCGGCAGCGCGCATTTTGTTGAAGCGGGGGCGGTTGTTGGCATTCTCATCAATCCAGTCTTCGGCAAAGGTGCCGTCTTGGATGTTGGTGAGCAATTGCTTCATGGCAGCCCGGGCCTGTTCGTTGATGATTTGTGAACCAGCCACATAATCGCCCCACTCAGCGGTGTCTGACACCGAGAAGCGCATGTAATTCATACCACCTTGGTAAAAGAGGTCAACGATGAGCTTGAGTTCGTGCATACATTCGAAGTAGGCCACTTCGGGTTGGTAGCCGGCATCAACCAAGGTTTCGAAGCCTGCTTTGACCAGAGCCGACACGCCACCACACAACACGGCTTGTTCGCCGAACAAGTCGGTTTCAGTTTCTTCGGCAAAGGTGGTTTCGAGCACGCCGGCACGGGTGTTGCCCATAGCCTTGGCATAGGCCAAGGCATCAGCCAACGCATTGCCACTGGCATCTTGGTGCACGGCGACCAATGCGGGCACGCCGCCCCCTTGGGTAAAGACTTCGCGGACGCGGTGGCCGGGGGCCTTGGGGGCTACCATGCTCACATCGATACCGGCGGGAGGAACGATTTGGCCGTAGCGGATGTTGAAGCCGTGGGCAAACATCAAGGTTTTGCCAGGGGCCAAGTTGGGGGCGATATCTTCACGATATACCTTGGCTTGGACCGTGTCTGGGGTCAAGTTCATGATGATTTGAGCGGTTTTGGAGGCATCAGCCACGGACATCACTTTGAGGCCGGCGGCTTCTGCTTTGGCCCAGCTTTTGGAGCCGGGGTACAAGCCAACCACCACATCGACGCCGCTGTCCTTGAGATTGAGGGCATGGGCATGACCTTGGCTACCAAAGCCAATGATGGCGACGGTGCGGCCCTTTAGGCGGCCCAAATCAGCCTGATTGTCGTAATACAACTTTGCCATGATTTACTGATGCTCCTTGTTATTGGGCTGCCGCACTTGCGGCACCCGCTACGTCATTTTGCCAACCAGTGTCAACTAAATCGGCACCACTATGTCCCCGTGCGCCACGGACCATGGCGATACGCCCAGTGCGCATCATTTCTTTGATGCCAAACGGACGCACCATATCAATGAAGTTGTCGACCTTGGCAGGACCACCGGTCATTTCGATGACCATGGCCGTTACCGATACATCGACAATCTTGGCACCAAATACCTCAGCAAGTGCCACGATTTCGGCACGTTGCTGACTTGGAACATGCAATTTCACCAAGGCCATTTCGCGTTCCACCGTCGGATCATCGGTGACGTCGCTGACTTTGAGCACCTCGACCAGCCGATAGAGTTGTTTGACCACTTGTTCGACATGGTCAGATTCTACCACGACCGTCATGCGGCTGACGCCGGCGGTTTCGGTATGACCAACTGCCAAACTCGCAATATTATAACCACGGCGGCGAAACATACTAACAGCGCGATTCAACACGCCGGGGTGGTCCTGCATTAACACGACCAAAATGTGGGTCTTCATCGCTTACTCCGTAATCATTTCGCCGATGCTCTTATTCTGGGGCACCATGGGGAAGACGTTGACTTCGCGCTCGACGCGGAAATCGATCAATACCGGACCATCGGTGGCATAGGCTTGTTGGACCGCAGCCTCAATTTGATCGCCAGACTCTACGGTTATCCCCGTCCAGCCATAGGCTTCGGCCAATTTTTGGAAATTGGGGCTGGTCAATGGCGTGCCGCTATAGCGCTTACCTTCGAACAATTCTTGCCACTGGCGTACCATTCCGAGGAAGCCATTGTTGATGATAGCAATCTTGATGTTCTTGATGTTTTCTTGCACAACCACAATCATTTCCTGATTGGTCATCTGGAACCCACCGTCACCACAGACCACCCACACGGTATCTTCGGGGTGTGCTACGGCCACACCCAACGCTGCCGGCATGGCAAAGCCCATAGTGCCTGCACCACCGCTGGTGATGTGGGTGCGAGGGCGATACCAATCGAGCAACTGGGCGGCCCACATTTGATGCTGACCGACGTCGGTTACGACGCGGTAATTACCACGTTCGTTCATTTCTTTGGTGAGGACGGCATAGACATCGTGAGGCATCATCACCGAGGTATCGGGACGATTGAGGTATTGTTGCTTGTGTTGGTGTTTGGCTTGCAATTCGCGCACATAGACCAGCCAATCTGCTGCTGCGTGTTGGAATTCGGTGATATTGCGCTCTTCGGGTTCTTCTTCGAGTAACGACAGCAATACCAACTTGGCGTCGCCGACGATGGGGACATCGACTTCGATGTTTTTGCCGATTTCGGAAGGATCGATGTCGACGTGCACAATTGAGGCATTAGGCGCAAAGGTTGACGCCTTGCCAGTAACGCGGTCATCGAAACGACCACCGATATTGAGCAAGAAATCGCATTCTTGGATGGCACGGTTTGCATGCACCCAGCCGTGCATCCCGGGCATCCCCAATGACAAGGGATGATCTTGTGGGAAGGCGCCGAGGCCATGCAACGTGGTGATAACCGGGATTTGGTAGCGCTCGGCAAACGCCATGACTTCGTCACTGGCATTGGCCATCATCACGCCGTTACCAATCATCATGATGGGCTTTTTGCTCTTGAGCATCAAATCCAACGCAGCTTTTACTTGTTTTTTGCTGCCCTGATAGGTGGGGCGATAGCCAGGCAGAAAGATTTTTTTGCTGTAATCAGGAACCATCGAAGCCTGCAAGGCATCTTTGGTGATGTCGACAAGCACGGGGCCTGGGCGGCCAGTGGTAGCAATAAAAATCGCCTCCTTGATAGCGTAGGCGATGTCGTCGACTCGTTTGATGAGATAGTTGTGTTTGGTGATTGGCATCGTAATACCAGTGATGTCGGTTTCTTGGAAGGCGTCTTTGCCCAACACCGCGCTACTCACCTGACCACAAATCGCAAGCATGGGCGTACTGTCCATCCAGGCATCGGCGATGGGGGTCACCAAATTCGTAGTGCCTGGGCCACTTGTGCCGATACAGACGCCAATACGACCGGTCGAGCGAGCAAAGCCTTCGGCAGCATGGCCGGCGCCTTGTTCGTGGCGGCACAAAATATGGCGTAACTCGCTACGGTATTCCCACATAGCATGGTAGAACGGCATGATAGCGCCGCCCGGTAAACCAAACATCGTGTCGACACCATTTTGGATCAGTGCCTCACACAGAATCTGTGCGCCAGTGCGCTTGTCACTCATACGTCCTCCAATTAATTACATCAACAAAAACCTCTCCCGTAGTACTACGGGAGAGGTGAACTGTACTTCACGTGCGGTTTGGCCGCTCCCTATAGTATCATGTGCTCATAATCGTTAGTACGACTAGAGCGACAATAATTACTACTAGGTTAAGCTGACGGCGTTGAAACACAGTAAATCCTCGTTTGTTATGGACCTGAAGGGATTATAGATGGTTTTATGAGGGTTGTCAAATCAGCGCAAAGCGTTACCTCTGCGCTGATTAAGATGCACTAGGGATTGAATGATGGGGAAATCCCAACCAAAAGCAAATCACTTCCATTTATCGACGTAATGGTTATTTTTTTATAGTTGTCAGGAATATGGGCATCAGCAACACGATCCATAGGCGCTACCATAATCTGCGCATCAGGACGGGGTTGGACGTCACCAGAAATAGCTAAATAATCGAGCTTTTTGGTTAGAAAATCAATAACCGGCGTGCTTCCTCGTGAAAAATAATCAGTTTCGTAGACATCAATTTTGGTACCAGCCGGTAAATTCTGGGCATATTTGCCAAATTGCGACGCAATTTGCATCGACCCATCTCCTAAACCATCTTCGATGGTGACAAATTGCGTATAGTATAAATAAGGGCCATACACGACACTGTAACCGACGGCAAGTGTCAATACTCCTACCATCACCCACTTGGCAGCGGGAATACGCGGCACGATTAATTGATAAAGAGCTTGCGCACCGACGGCAATCGCGACGGCAATCGCACCCATCGCATTAATCATACGGTGACCCGCAGCAATTGGATACGACAACGATGCGGTCACACAGGCTAACACGACAATAACAAATAGAATCTGCAATTGTTGTGATCGCCACGAAACGAGGCAGGTGCACAATCCAACGACAAACAATACGGCAAATCCCAATGCCAAGATTGGTGAATTAGAACGGTACCAACCATCTACCGGACCTGTGACAAATGCCAAAAATGATGTCTTGAAATAGGTGGTCAAAATCTGAGTAGGCGTCATTTTGAACTCAATCGATTGGCGTGATAGCACCGACGATCCATCGGGAGAATCTGGCAAAATCAGTGATGCGCGTTGCAACGGTGCACGGAAATTGTCGGGTTGTTTGTAATAATGCATCATCAACGGACTTGCGACGGCTAACGCGACACTGCCACACAATACCAACTGCGCAAGCGCATTCCGCCAAGCTTTGGGCGTATGAATTAACCCTAATCCGTACCATATAATCAAGAGCACACCAAATCCGCGCGCACTCGCATACCCATATTGGGCAATCCCAGTCACAATACCGAGTAGGATACTTGTGCGACTCGTGACGACTTTTGCGCTACGAAGCATGATTCCCAATAACAAAACTGCATAAAAGCTATCATTGATAATTACGAGCCCAATGCGTGAAAAATTTAATAGCAGACCACATGTCGCAATTACTAATCCCGTAATCAAAGTAAATGGTCGTGACAACAACGGGCGCGACGCCCAAATTGCGAGGGGGATCATTGCCGTACCAACCACTACGCTCGGAATACGCAAAGCAAATACGGTATGGCCAAATAAATACGCTGAAGTCCCCGCTATCAAAAATGACATTGACGGAACTTCGAGCCATCCTGAAATAAATGGATTGTTGAAAGTCCCGTCATAATAGGTCAATCCAAATATTGCTGACGATGCTTCATCACTCGACAATACCGGCGTTTCGGTAAATTGAAACCAGCGCAACAAGAAACCCAATAATGTCACAGCTCCAATGAGTAAGAGATATGTACGGTCAGTAGAAAAGAGTGTATTTGCATAATTTTTTATATCATCGAAAGAAACACTATACATCAACAAAATAATAATCGTCCCTATCCACCCAATGACCATCGCTGGCATCGCTACTGCAAGCCAGGTATTTGCGTTCATACTTATGGCAACCCCATAAGCAAATGTGGCGAGTACGGCGGGATAGATTACGCGGCGCTGTTGCGTAAAAAAGAAAATTACTATACTTGCAGCAAGGGCAAGAAGCGTAATATTTGTGCTATTTTCTACCGTCAGAAATAACATTTGTAAGGGAAAAATTAGCAAACTTACATAAACGAGGTTCTTTCTCGCAAACATATACCCCTCCTCTGCTACAACACCGCAATAACCACAAAAACCTCCGAGTACTGATATATAATCTGTACCTGTAAGGTAGCGCCATACATTCACAAACAGTCGCTAAAGTGCTAATATCATAGCATGATTTTTACCAATGAAAGTAGCCTGCCAATGACGTCGACTACCCTCCCCTCATTAACATCGATGCAAAAACCCATCTCCACCGATCCCGTGGTATTTGGCACACTCCATGATTGCACTGCACTTCTGCAGGATCCCGTTGCACTCCGGCAACATATGGACTCAGAAGGCTATATCTACCTCAAGGGAGTGCTCGACACCACGAAAATCGCCGCGGCCCGCCATATCATGGCCGAACGCTTGGCCGCTCAAGGACATATCGACACCAACTATCCTATCGACCATTGTATCGCTGCCCCTGATACCAAAGTCGCCTTCATGCCAGACCTCGCCAAAGACAACACGCCACTCATGGAAGTCTTGTACGATGGTGCCATGATCGATGTTTTTACACTGCTCCTCGAATCCACCGTCCGCCACTACGACTTTACCTGGGTACGGGCCGTCGCACCCAAACGCGGGACTCCCCCTCATATGGATGTGGTATATATGGGACGTGGCACCAAAAAGCTCTATACCGCCTGGACTCCGCTCAGCGACATACCTCTTTCCATGGGTGGATTGCTCGTCCTCGAACGCTCACACCAGCATGAAAAACTCAACAACGGCTATGCCAGCAAAGACGTTGATGAATTTTGTGAAAACAAAGTGGGCGAAGGCTATACCAAAATGGGTGGCGGTGGTAACATCCGTGATGGTGGTTGGCTGTCTGACAATCCCGTCAAGCTCCGCAATGCCCTCGGTGGGCGCTGGCTCACGGCCAACTACGAAGCAGGCGACGTGCTCATTTTCAGCGTATTTACCGTGCATACCAGCCTCGACAATGCCTCCAACCGCGTGCGTTTATCGACAGACACGCGCTACCAACGTGCCGATGAACCCATCGACGAGCGTTGGATTGGTGACGAACCCATCGGCCACGGTGCTGCCGGCAAACGGGGCAAGATTTGTTAATTCACTGATTCTGCTAACAACGCCAGAATCGGGTATTATTGAACGTGATGCTATTTTTATCGTGAAGGAATCATCCCATGTCAGAAATCATTACCACACCCTCCGGTCTGCAATACCAAGAAATCACCGTTGGCACCGGTGCAAGCCCCGTCCGTGGCAAACAAGTCACCGTCCACTACACCGGCACCTTGGTAGACGGCAAGAAATTCGACAGCTCACGTGATCGCAACGACCCATTCACCTTTATCATTGGCGTGGGCCAAGTCATCAAAGGCTGGGACGAAGGCGTCGCTAGTATGAAGGTAGGCGGGCGCCGGATTTTGACCATCCCCGCTGACCTCGGCTACGGTGCCCGTGGCGCCGGTGGCGTCATCCCCCCCAACGCCACACTCGTGTTCGATGTCGAATTATTGAGTGTTTAAGGACTGAGAGCATCCTATGGCCACGCCATTTGTATTTGAACCCGATTTAGCCAAAGCGACGACGATTCCTGCCGATTGGTACCGTGATCCGGCACTGCTCGAGCAAGAAAAAGAGCTGATTTTTGCCAAAACTTGGCAACTCGTCGGCCGCCTCGAGCAACTCAAATTGCCCGGCGATCACTTTACCTGTAGTGTGGTGGATGAACCGTTGGTCATCACCCGCGATAGTTACGGCAAAATCCACGCCTTTTACAACGTCTGTCGTCACCGTGCCGGTGCCGTTGCCAATGGCGCCGGTCACCGCAAAACGTTGCAGTGCACCTATCACGGCTGGACCTACGGCCTCGATGGCAAATTACTCAACACCCCCGAATTCGAAGGAGTCGAATGCTTCGACAAAAGTGAATTCGGCCTCAAGCCGGTGCGGGTCGACACCTGGGGACCATTCATCTTTGTCTGTCTCGATGATCAGACACCAGCGTTACACGAGGTGCTGGCCAAAATCATCCCCGAAACCGTCCACATGCAAATCGAAAAGATGGGCTTTTATAAGCGTATCGACTACGAAATCGACTGCAATTGGAAGGTCTACGTCGATAATTACCTCGAGGGCTATCATATTCCCATCGCTCACCCTGGTTTGTTCAAAGAAATCGACTACAACCAGTATTTGGTCGAACCCGAGCGCTATTATTCCAAACAATACGCCCCGATTCGTGCCAAAGACGATTCGTTGTATCGTCGCAATCTCGACGAAGGCGCCCCCGCACAGGCCCTCTATTACTGGCTCTTCCCTAATTTGATGCTCAATATCTACCCCGACAACGTGCAAATCAATATTATTTTGCCGTTAGGACCCGAGCGCACCGTCACTATCTTTGAATGGTACTTGCGCGACGTCAATCGTCCGGGAGTGGCCGAAGATTTCGCGAAATCATTTGCCTTTAGCGACCTCGTCCAAAAAGAAGACATCGAACTCTGCGAAACCGTACAGCGCCGTTTGCGCTCACGGTCATACCAGACTGGGCGATATTCGGTGGCGCGTGAAAACGGCGTCCATCACTTCCACGGCCTGATCTGTGAACACCTCAACGCCAAGTAATCTCACACTATCCAATTCTGGCTGACGATGGGGTCAGCCAGAATTGGCGCATAGAAACGCAACATTATGCCAACCACCCCCATCCCCCAATCGCTTGGCTTGCCCAAAATCGGTCATATGCTGGGCTTGACCATCGATGCCATGGCCGTTATGCAACGCATGCACCAACAATTCCCGCACATTGTCGAAATCGCCGTCCCGCCGCACACCTTCTTTGTCGTGACTGACCCCGATTTGATTGAAGAAGTACTCGTCACCAAACAAAAACATTTTCACAAAGATGGTTTTTTAAAACACCACGCCCGGGCCTTATTTGGCAACGGCTTACTGAGCAGTGATGGTGATTTTTGGTTGCGCCAACGCCGGATGGCTCAACCCGCCTTCCATCGCCAACGGATTACGGAATATACCGAAATTATCATCGCCAAAACCGCCACCGCACTCGCCACGTTGCCCGTTAATCAACCCATCGACATTCTCGCAACGATGATGGAATTGACCCTGACCATCGTGGCCGAAACGTTGTTTGGTACGATTACCCCCCGTCAACTCACCACCATCGGACAGGCACTGCACGACGCAATGGATTATTTTGCGGGGGATCCGCTCCGCGACATCACGGCAAGTATCACCAAATTACCGCTCCATGACGCCAAAAACACTGCTTATACGCACGCAATTACCACACTCGATACGGTGATAGACGAAATCATCGCCGTGCGTATTGCCCAACCACGCGCATCTACTGATTTACTAGGCATGTTTCTGGCAGCCCGTGACGATGACGACCAGCCCATGTCCCACAGCCAATTGCGTGACGAATGCAAAACACTCTTTTTGGCGGGCCACGAAACCACCGCGCTCACATTGACCTGGAGCATTTGGCTGCTCCTGCGTCATCCTGATTGCATGCGCACGATGCACACTGAGCTTACGCAAGTCATTGGTGACCGCCTACCGACAATGGCCGACATCCCCAATTTGGTCTATACCGAACAAGTCATCCGCGAAGCCATGCGCCTCTACCCACCTGCCTACACCATTGCGCGCTCGTGTATCACCGATGTGGTGATTGGCGAATATGCCATCCCTGCCGGCAAAGATGTGACCCTCAGTCAATACGCCATGCACCGTGATGCGCGCTGGTATGACCAACCTGACACATTCATCCCCAGCCGTTGGAGTGAGGAATTCAAAGCACAGCTCCCTAAATATGCGTATTTCCCCTTTGGGGGTGGTCCTCGCTTGTGTATCGGTCAGCAGTTTGCCCTCGTAGAAGCCACCCTGATTCTGGCGATGGTGATGCGGCATGGCGACTGGCAATTAATGCCATGGCAACGCATCGTCCCGCAGCCTGCGATAACTTTGCGCCCCAAACGAGGTGTGATGGTGCAAATTCACCGCCGCGCGTAATGTTTTTTTATTGATTGAAAAAAATATCCTGCGCCGCACGGGACAACAGCACACAGAATCACCCAGTGGCGCACGATCCTGCGGGGTACGGCATCATTATGCCTACCCCGATGTGGTATGTCTACGATTCGCTAATACGTGCGGGGGGTCACAGGAATGGCTAATTGCAACGTTTTGCCAGCTCGCACCACATCGACAGTCAACACCATGCCGATAGCATCGCGGCGCAATATTTTACGCACATCATAACGGCGTACGATGGGGATGTTGTTGATGCGCTCGATGACGTCACCGACTTCAAATAGTGATGGAGTGGTGCGGATGCGTTGCACCGTAATGACTTGGTGGTCACTGCCGTCATCAGCCCAATGCTCGCCAATCGAAATCCCCAGCGTACCGCGGAGTACCGCACCATGGGCGATTATTTCGGGGATGACATCGCCCACTATTTCAGCAGCAATCGCAAAACCAATATTGTCGGCATCGGCATATTTAGCCACATTGACTCCCATTACCTGCCCTTGCCAATCAATCAATGGACCACCCGAATTGCCAGCATTGATGGCAGCATCGATTTGAATGCTCTCTTCAATGAAGCCGTAGTCATTGGGGACTTGACGAGACAAGCCACTCACCACCCCAAAACTAATCGACTCGCGAAAGCGCAACGGCGATCCCATCGCGATACATACTTCCCCAAGTTGCGCCGGCGTGGTACGGAGCGGTAACGGTGGTGGCGAGGCAATCGATGAATTACAGCGTAATACCGCCAAATCACTGGCTGGATCAACCCCTACAATTTGTGCAGATACCGCTTTACGTCCCACAAATTGCACCGTCAAGTTGCGTTCAAGGTTTTTGACGACATGATAATTGGTCACGACATGTCCGAAATCATCATAGACCCACCCCGATCCCGAACCACCCGACGTAATATCGATGGTCATCCCAGCTATGGTCGCCGTACTATGGCGCGTCTGAGCAACGAGTTGAGTAATCTGTTGATTAAATAGCAATAACGTCTGCGTCATCACCATATCCTCCTACACATCAATCACATCATCGGCGAGTGATGTGCCAATCAATTCGCCACCAAAACTAGCATACAGCCGATCGTCGTAGTGGTCGGCTAGGAATTGGACTTGCATCACCACATTGAGCAGTGATTGTTCGTTGAGGGCATACGGAAAAATACTCGACTCCAAAATAATCAGGCCATCTTTTTCAAACATACGACCAATTTGAAGCACCGCATTAATATGATTCAATGTTTCATATAATTCACTACTGCGGACTATTTTTTTGATAAGTACGGCATAGACACGTACAATCAAGGGCTCGGGTGCGACGGTGACGCACATTACCGCACTACCCGCCGGCATAATAATATCGCCATCTTCGTCAATCGTAATCGCATTTTTTTCGAAATGACTGGCAAGGGTCTGCAACACAAATTGGCGCAACACATCGACAGGATTATCGTTTTTGCTGATAACTGGTGTAATCACTACTGGCGCAGTATCGTCTTGAATGGGAGCAGGGGATTCGGGCAACCGCACACCTGATTCGTTGCGTTCGCCAAGAGCGATGAATTCAATCAATACTACATCGCGGAGCCCGGCACTATTGCGGCAACTACGCAAATAAATCATGTCATCACTGATACTAATATCACCAACTTGACGCATTCGCATTGCTTCGGCAATGCGTTGCGACGCATTTTTGTCCATTACAAGCCAATGATCGAGCAACAGTGGCCAGGCTACTTGGATGAATTCTTGATTGGGACGCTTGCCAAAGCGGGTTACGAAGTGCGCTGCTGCAACACCCTGCAAATGAAATATTTTGGCCAGAATTTCACGCAAATTGGCGTCGATATTGTCCCATTGAAAACGAAATCGCGGCATGCGCTCTACCCTTTGTCTACAAACAATCTCCCACACGCGGCTACGCATGCAACCGCATGTGGGAGATATACGAATTTAGGCGTGCAAGTCGATGGCGGTGGTCGATAACGGTGGTACCGTCACGATAATTACTCCGTCCTGCACAATCGGTGTGGCCAATGATTTACTCGTCAACACCTGTGGTTGTGCAAAGGTGTTATGAGCCTTGGGATCAGTGCCCCACAACGATTCAGCGGCGGTGGCTTTGACCGGCGCCAGACCATCATCGAAGCGAATCGAGACCGTCACTGCTTTGTCGAGGCTACGATTGACCACAAAGCAGGCGCCCTGGTTCGTCGCTTCATTCCACGACGCAGACACGTCGATCATTGGGACATCCGCTTCGGTTTTGGTGGAATAGACCGGTGCTTGTACGACAGCGTCGAGTGAGGCACCCACGGCGCGCTTGGCCATCATCATGAAGGGATAGAAAATGCTCTGAATCAACATGGCATCTTTGGTGGTCAAAATGGGCGCAATCACGTTGACCATTTGTGCCAAACAAGCCGCTTCGATGACGTCACATTTGCGCAAAAAGACGTTCAGCCACTGCCCAACCACGAGGGCATCTTCGAGGTTGTAAACTTCTTCAATCAAATGAGGGGCAACAGTCCACTTGCCGTCCATTTGCATGTTTTTGTACCAGACATTCCACTCGTCCCACGACAATTTGACCGTCTTTTTGGAACGTTTGACTGCTTTGACGTAGCGGATGGTCGATGCCAAGGTATCGACATAGTCTTCGAGGGCACGGGCAATCGCAAGATATGATGCGGTATCGTCATTGCGATTACCGGCATAGTAATGCATCGACAACACGTCGACGTGGTCATAACAATGCTCGAGGATGGTGCGGTCCCAGTTGGGGTAGGTGGGCATGCTACTGCTCGATGAACCGGCCAGGACCAATTTAATGGTCTCGTCTTGCCATTTCATCATCTTGGCGGCTTCGAGGGCTTTTTTGCCGTAATCGACCGCATCGAGGTGGCCAATCTGCCACGGGCCGTCCATTTCGTTGCCCAAACACCACCACTTTACTCCCCATGGATCGGCTTGACCGTTGGCAACCCGCTTGTCGGCCCAATAGCTCCCAGCTGGGGCATTGACATACTCGACGTAGGCTGATGCTAGGGCAATATCGCCGGTACCGAGATTGACACCCAACATCGGTTCAGCACCGAGGCGGGCACAATAATCGAGGAATTCATGCGTACCAAAATGGTTGGTCTCGAACGACTTCCAGGCAAGTTCGCGTTTGCGGGGGCGTTGTGATACCGGTCCCACGCCATCGCGCCAATCGTAACCACTCAGCATATTGCCACCAGGGTAGCGCATAATCGTGACGCCCATTT
Organism: uncultured Chloroflexota bacterium; assembly: GCA_937876225.1. Taxonomy (GTDB): domain Bacteria; phylum Chloroflexota; class Chloroflexia; order Chloroflexales; family Roseiflexaceae; genus UBA965. Next base: position 71,217 of record CALFIC010000062.1, read on the forward strand.
GATTGAGGGCACCTAACACATCAAGGCGAATGCCTTTGGCGTCGGCGTGGGGTGAACCTGGATCGTAAATACCTTCGTACACACAGCGACCCATGTGCTCAATGAATCCCCCAAACAAGGTGGGAGAAATGTGGCCAACCACGCGGCGACGATCTAGTGCAATATGTGCACTGAGTTGCTCAGCCATGACTTCCTCGGTTCTATTGTCGGCAAAACGGAACATCTCTATCATACCGCAAATTCTTTGGGCTTTCTACAAAAAACCGCGTGGATGCAGTGTTACTGCGTCCACGCGGTTTTGGCACAAACAACGCACATTAGGCAGTCGTTTTTGTAGCGGCGTTACGCATCAGCATGCGCACACGGTCAAGTAACCACCAGGCAAACAACACACTCGCCAAGCTGATTGCCGTCATACTTGCCACAGACACGAGTTGCGGCGCAGGTGGCAAGTGAGCTTCATTGGTGACATATTGGATTTGTTTGACCCCTAAGCCATACAATGCCCAGGCAATCACCATGCCATAGGCCGTGTCTTGGCGCAAAATCCGTTGCGAAATAGCGAGTACCGCTGCGACGCCAATCAGTACCAATGTCCAAAAAATCGCCGTCTCGTCACTAAAGGTGCCATGGCGAAAAATCACCACCGACACGTTGACCACCGTGGCCACACTAATCCAGCCAGTATAAATGTGGAATGGTAAATCAACACAAATGCGCTCAGTAATCGTCCGTGCTGGCATCCGCACCAACGTGGTGACGGTATAAATCAACGTGGCGAGCAAGGTGAGCATCATGACCAACGTGATTTCGACTTGATAGTAATGCCAAAACAACAACCACAACGTATTTGCAGCACTGCCTACCACAAACCACCAACCGATGGCACGCAGTCGCGGGTCTTCCCGTTTGGAGGGGAGTGCTTGATAGACACAAAACGCAATCAAAAAGGTGTAGATAATCCCCCACACACTAAAGACATACCCTGCCGGCACAAAGCGAATCCAATAGCTATCAGATAATTTGGCGGTGGTGACACCGTTGAGGGGGAGCGCGGTAGCCAAACCATTGACAATTAATGTCACAATGGTAATCAATATCACGCTGATTTGCCGCAAAACATCACGATTCATAATGATCCTTTAAAAATGAAGCGAGTACATAATTATGTATACGCATGTAAATTTATTTTGGATTGTTGCGCCACGGCGCGCCATGGAATGACGGCGCCATGGAATGACGGCGCCATGGAATGACGGCGCCATGGAATGACGCCACTACGCCCATACGGCATGCATGTGGCGCAACAATTCAATCCCACTGGCCACACTCGTCGCCGCGCCCTCACCCACGTTATAAACTGACACCAAGGCTTGGGCAATCAATTTATCACCAGCCACATCAGCGACCGTGTGAATCGCCGCGACGACTTCGTCCATCGACGGACCATTGGGCTCAGCGGTGCCATGATTGGGCACATAGCGTTTGTCCAAAATATCTTCGTCGATGTGGAGATAGATGTAGTCACACTCTGCCACCAAACGCTCCATAGCGGCCCGGAGCGGATCTGTGGCACAGGGAACCACCGTGACGTCAGTAGCAGCAATTAATTGTGCTTCGGCAGGGTCGAGATTACGGACATCGACCATCACAATCCGATTTGTTGGGAGGGCTTCGTTGATCCCGGCATTGATACGCCATTGGGGTAAGGTCAACCCGGCACAGACGGCGACCGGCATACCACCAAGCATTCCTGACAACGTCGTTTTGGTGGTATTGAAGTCCCCATGTGCATCGAACCACACCAATCCAATCGATGCATGCGGACCATGGGCGGCTACGAGCCCCGAATAGACTCCGGTGACATGCGAACAATCGCCACCAATCATCATCACCTTTTGGCCGGCACGTCGGGCGGTAGCAGTAGCATCAGCGATACGCTGACAAAACATGCCGATATTGGCAGGTATATCGCTCCCGAGTGGCAACCCATCAGTAGTGGGAGTGACGACGAGTGGGGCAATCCCATCGGTATGTAATGCGTGGGAATTGAGCAGGGCGTCGACACTGCGTTCATCACCCTGACATGCAGTGGCATTGCGGTAGCGAATTGCGATAACAGCTTCCATGATGTTGCACCTCCGTTAAAGAAACGATAATATACATCATACGCATAATAGCATTGGACGTCTATGTCAACTCAGATTCCTGCCGGCGCCCTTTCACGCTTACCGGCACCATTCCTTGTACTCACCGCAGTAATATCAGTCCAATATGGTGCAGCCCTTGCCCGTGATCTTTTTCCCGTGATTGGTGCAGGAGGGACGGTTTTTTTACGATTATTAATGGCAGTGTTATGTCTATTTGCTATATTTCGTCCCAATATTGTTGCACTCTACTACCAACATTTTCGTATCATGGCGTTATTTGGCATCTGTATTGCCTGTTCGACGCTCTTTTTTTATTTAGCCGTTCAGCGCATCCCATTAGGAATCGCCATTGCCATTGAATTCATCGGACCACTCGTCGTGGCAGTGCGCAATAGTCGCACCTGGCTCGATCGTATGTGGATTGGCATCGCCGCGCTAAGCATCGCACTGCTCGTCCCCGACATCGGCGTGCACCTCGATATTTGGGGAGTTGTGGCAGCGCTCATCGCTGCCGTATTTTGGGGACTCTACATCATCACTTCACCGCGGGTAGCAGCAGTTGCGTCGGCGTACGATGGACTTATCGGCGGATTGTTGGTGGCACTCGTCATCATGAGTGTCCCCGGTGTCATCCAAGGTGGCTGGCAATTGCTGAGCCCCCACATCCTCTGGCAAAGTTTTTTGATGGGGATTGCCGCCGCTATCATCCCATTTACCTTTGAATACAACGCCTTGCAACGCCTACCAGCCCGCACGTATGGGGTTCTCGTTTGTAGCGAGCCGGTAGTAGGCGCAATCATTGGTTGGCTGGTACTGCATGAATCACTCAACACGAACGCAATCATCGCAATTATCGGCATTACGATTGCCTCGCTAGGGAGCACACTCACCAACAAAGAGGAGTTACACGCATGAGTCACATTCAACCACGTATTGACCTTGCCACAATTATTGCATCAGCTGAATCATCGACAACACTTATGCGTAATGTACTCAGTCGCATCGCGGCCGATCGCAACCGCGCCATCATCGAAGTCAATCCTGACGCCCAATTACTGGCTACGTATGCCCAAACCGCCGTCAATCCCCACCCACTCGCTGGCATCCCCATAGCCCTCAAAGACAACATCGATACCGGCGACCGTATGCAAACCACCGCCGGCTCGCCCGCATTACTAACCAGCCGCGCCCGCCGCGATGCCTTTGCCATTACTCAGTTGCGTCAAGCTGGGGCCATCCCTGTAGCCAAAGCCAATATGAGCGAATGGGCTAACTTTCGCGCCGCCCATTCGAGTAGTGGCTATAGTGGGCGCGGCGGGCAATGCCTCAATCCTCACGACCACACGCGTTGCCCCAGTGGCTCGAGCTCGGGATCCGCAGCAGCCGTCGCCGCAGGGCTGGTACCACTCGCGATAGGCAGTGAAACCGACGGTTCGATTATTTCCCCATCCGCCCGTTGTGGCGTAGTGGGCATCAAACCCACCGTGGGACTGATTAGTCGCAGTGGGGTCATCCCCATCTCGACGACCCAAGACACCCTCGGCACCCACGCCCGCACTGTCGCCGATGCAGCACTCCTGCTCGGCGTACTAGCAGGCTATGATGCCAATGATGCCGCCACCCACCAAATTCCTGCCACCACGCTCGCTACGTTACGTAGCCCCATCAATCCCCAGACTATCCGGCAGGTACGGATTGGCGTTGCCCGCACCAACTTTAGTGGCTATCATGCCGGTGTTGATGCCCGATTTGACACAGTCGTCACCATGCTGACCCGCCAAGGCATCACCATTGTCGACAATGTCGAAATCACCACCGTGAACGAGCTGCGTAGTAGCGAAAATGAATACATAGTGATGTGTTACGAATTCAAGCAGGCCATTGCCGCTTATTTGGCCACTCGTGAAGTATTGCCGGGCTTCAGCGAAGCCGACGTGCCGCGCACCCTCAGCGATCTGATTGCATTTAACGACGCACATCCCAATCCAGGATTTGCCTTCGACCACGAAATTTTTCTGCGTGCGAATCGGATGACCACTGCCGATAAAGCTGCGTACCGCAAAGCGGCAGCCTGGTGCAAACGCAAATCCCAGCACGAAGGCATCGACGCCACCCTACAACGCCACAATCTCGATTGCATCATCGTCCCTGCGGGCACTCCTGCATGGCCTATTGACCAAATCAATGGCGACCCAAACATGCGTGGTGATAGCACTACTGCCGCCGCTTGTGCGGCGTACCCACTTATCACCATCCCAATGGGCAAAATCAATCACCTTCCGATTGGCATGACACTCATGGGCACTGCCTGGAGCGATGCCACCCTCGTGGCTGTCGCCCATGGGATTGAACAACTATTGCTCCAAGAAGGAATTACGCAATGATTGATACCTTTCTTTCGCTTATTTCACACCAACGTCTGTGCGAAATCGCCCATACGATCGTGGCCATTCCTTCGGTTACCAATCACGAAGGCGCCATGAGCGACTATACCGCTACATTCCTCAGCCACTGTGGTTTTGCAGTCACCCGCCTCGCCGTACCTGAATCTGGTGATACGATTGTAGCCAGTATTGGTCAGGGTGATACCAGTGTGATGCTCAACTTCCACCTCGACACCTTTGATGTGTTTGCTGGTTGGGAAACTGACCCCTTTACTCCCACCCAAATCGGTAATCGCCTATACGGACTTGGTGCTCACGACATGAAAGGTGGGGCGGCGTGTGTGCTTGCAATCGCCGAAGCACTCGGCGCTCACCCCGAATTACTCCCTGGTCGCGTACTGATTACCGCGACAAGTGACGAAGAAAACTGGTCACGCGGAGCCCACGCCATCATCAATAGCGGATTGCTCACCGGGTGCCAGGCAGCAATCGTTCCTGAACCGTCCAATGCAGGCACCTTGACCATCGGGCAACGGGGCCGGCATGTCTTTCGCATCCGTTTTTTTGGCAAAACAGTCCACGCCGCCTTTGGTGGTGGCATCAACGCCGCCGCTGACGCTGCCCGCGTCGTGGCAGCCCTGGAAGAACCAGGCCTGGTTGATTTGGGCTGGGACGAGCAATTCCAGCTGGCTGGGACACTCAATGTCATCGGCATTCACAGTGGCGGCACATTTATTCTTGTCCCCGAAGTCGCTGATGTCTGGATTGATCGCCACATACTTCCCGGCGAGACGTTGGAGCATGCCACTGCCCAAATCCGCGATGTCATCACCCGTTACACGCGTCACAGTCGTTGGGAATTAACTTGGGATGAGCGGCCAACTCCCGCGCCTGGTCCATATCTCGTTCCCACCAGTAACCCATTGGTGCAAATCATGACTGCCGAATTAGCCCATGAATATCAGCAAGAAATCCACTATGTACTCGGTCGTAGTGTGGCAGATACGAGTCATTTCGCCTTCCACGGAAAGATTCCAACCGTTATTTGTGGACCCCAAGGCGGCAATACTTGCGAAGCCAATGAGTGGCTCGACCTTGATTCATTGTTGCCCACAACCCGTGCTATGATAAAAACAACACTCAAACTATTATCTCGTCGCTAAAGGAATGAACCACATGTGGCAGGTACCGCAATTAATTACCCACACCGGCACCCATGTGACATTGCGCGCCCCAGACGTCGCCAATGACGGAGTCGCACTGTTCGCCGCAGGACATCGCACATCAGCGCATTTATATACGTGGCAATATTTACCGTACGGACCATTTGCTGACCACGCAGCAATGGATATCTATGTGCGGGATTTCGCTAGCAAAACCGACCCTTTAATGCACATCGTGTGTGATGCCGTCACCCAAATTCCCATCGGTGTCATTACCATTATGAGTATTTTTCCCGAATTTGGGCGTGCCGAACTGGGGCATATTTGGTACGATGCCGATATCCAACGCACCCCACGTACCACCGAATCTGCTTTTTTATTGCTGACCTATTTATTTGATACATTGCACTATCGTCGTATCGAATGGAAGTGCGATGCCAACAACGCCCGGAGTCGTGCAGCTGCCCAACGCCTCGGATTCCGCTTCGAAGGGGTGTTTCAACAACATATGATTGTCAAAGGTCGCAATCGTGACACCGCATGGTTTGCAATCTGTGATCACGAATGGCCCGCAATTCGTACCCGATATGAAGCGTACTTTGCAGGAACGCGGCGCCATCTAGCGCGCTAAACACGCCGTTCGCACGTTGTGCCATTTTAGCTAAGGTGAATACATGAAAGTACCGTTCAATAGTCCCTATATGACCGGACAAGAGCTCGAATACATCGCCCAAGCCTATAATTTGCATAAATTATCAGGGAACGGCCAATTCACCCAACGTTGCCACAAAATCCTGCAACAACAAGTTGGTTCACAAAAAGTACTCCTTACTCATTCTTGCACTGCTGCGCTTGAAATGGCGAGTATTTTATGTGATTTGCAACCTGGGGATGAAGTCATCATGCCGTCGTACACCTTTGTATCGACCGCCAATGCCGTGGTACTACGCAATGCGGTGCCGGTCTTTGTCGACATCCGTCCAGATACGCTCAATATCGATGAATCACTCATTGAAGCAGCCATTACCCCGCGTACCAAAGCCATAAGCGTCGTTCACTACGCCGGTGTCGCCTGCGAAATGGATACCATTATGGATATAGCGCAACGCCATAACTTGTTTGTCATCGAAGACGCCGCCCAAGGCTATGAATCATATTACAAAGGTCGCCCACTCGGCAGCATCGGTCATTTCGCAGCCATGAGCTTCCACGAAACCAAAAACGTCATCTCGGGCGAAGGGGGCGCGTTGTTTGTCAATGACCCCAAATACACTGAATTAGCCGAAATCATCTGGGAAAAAGGCACTGATCGTAGCCAATTTTTTCGTGGAATCGTCGACAAATACACCTGGCAACACGTCGGTTCCTCATTTTTACCCAGCGAATTAATTGCCGCATTTTTGTTAGCTCAACTCGAAAATGGGCTCACAATTACCCAAAATCGGCTCACAACGTGGGAAACATACAATACCGCATTTGCTGATTTAGCAAAAGGGGAACTGCTCCGTCAGCCGGTTGTGCCAACGAATTGTCAGCATAATGCACATATGTATTATGTCATCTTACCAACAGCGGAAATCCGCAATGAGCTCCTCGAAGCACTCAAATCCCTCGACATTGGGGCGATTTTCCATTACATCCCATTACACAGTTCACCGGCAGGGGCACGTTATGGGCGGGTACATGGCCGCATGGACAATACTGACTCACTCAGTGGGCGTTTGTTGCGCATGCCCATGTACAATTACATTGACGACGCCAAACTCCACCGTGTCATTGAGTCGGTTACTTCTCTCGTCAAAAAATATTAAGCGCAGCGGTGAATAAGCAAAAACGGGGTGGCGAAGACAAATCTTCGCCACCCCGTTTGGTTTTATCCCAAGCGCGCCACCACATCACCCTGTGTCGAAAACTGCGTGTCACGCCGTGATTGTACATGCTGGATAAACTGTTCCAACATTTCAATGCGATGGCCACGCCCAATCACCTGGGGATGCATCGCTGCCGTCAATACTCCATTCGGATGATTGTGATGCATCCAATCAAAATCTTTGGTCCAAATTTCAAACACCTTGCTCGGTGCTGAGGTACCATTGCGGTACGGATTGAAGTTGAACTGGAAATGGGCCCAATCATCAAATTCAAAACAAAACGGTAACTCCCAAATGTCAGCGACTCGTCCTGGAATGAGTGGCTCATGCCGACTGACTTGATCACCGATGCGTGGATGATAGGGAGAAAAATCATCGGCCATCAAACTCGAATCGTAGCGGAATTTGTATTCTTCGAGCAACGATAATGTCACCTGTGAAAAATCGGCCGACGGTGAACGAAATCCTTGTGGTTCCACGCCGATTTTGCGCAACACTTGCAACGCCCGCTCCATGTCGCGCCGTTCTTCTTCGGGGGTCTGCTCACTCGGATCGACGTGGGCATACGAATGATGGCCTACTTCATGCCCGGCCGCCAGAATAGAATCAACTTGATGCGGGAATGATTCGACCGTATGCCCAGGAATAAAAAATGTTGCGCGGATGTTGTAGCGCTTGAGCAACTCCAAAATGCGTGGCACACCCACCGTCGCCCCATATTCCCCGCGCGACAGCATGGCTGGCGTCGTATGCGCATACCCAAACCAGACAGACATCGCATCAAAATCAAAAGTTAAACAGACGGTACTCGTCATCACACGCTCCTATGCTCTCCGCAAGAATTCACAAGAATTATATCGGTAATTCTTGTACGCTATCATAGAGGAAAATAGAAAGGATGCAACATGTTGTATAGCGACGACCAGTGTTGGCAAATCATGCAACAACGAGATAGTGTGTTTGATGGATTATTTTTTGTTGGCGTTATGACAACCAAAATATATTGTCGCCCGTCGTGTAGTGCCCGGCCATTACGCCACAATGTGCGTTTTTTTGCCGATGCCCAATCAGCACAGCAGGCCGGATTGCGGGCCTGCAAGCGTTGCCACCCCGACAATATCAGTCCCGAAATCCGCACAATCAATGCACTATGTCGGTTTCTCGATAGCCAAGAAAACCCACCGAGTCTGCGTGATTTGGCGAGTCGATTTGGCTATAGTCCGTTTCATCTGACCAGGATGTTCAAAGCCAATTTAGGCGTTTCACCACGGCAATATAGTGACGCCATCCGCAAAAAACGCTTAGCCACAGCCTTGAACCACCAACAATCGATTACCCGCGCGGCGTTAGATGCCGGCTATACCACTCCCAATAGTCTCTATTACACTAATCCCCTCGGCGTATCACCGCGGCACTATCGTAACGGCGGGAGTGGGCTGCAAATCTGGTATGCCACAACTGCCACGATGCTAGGATTATTACTCGTAGCGCAAACAGCCAAAGGCATTTGTTTCGTGGCATTTGCCGATGATGATGACCATGCTGCAACCATTATCCAAAGCGAATTCCCTGTAGCGCGTGTGTTGTTGGATGTAACAGTAGTTACCGATGCACTCTTGTGTGTCAAAAATCTCATCGAAAATCATCCTAACCATCGCGATATCCCCATCGATATCCGTGCCACTGCCTTCCAACAACGGGTATGGGATGCATTACGCACCATTCCTCGTGGTACGACACGTAGTTATGCCGACATCGCTCAGCAAATTGGTCAACCCACAGCCAGTCGTGCCGTAGCACAAGCCTGTGCCAGTAATCCCCTCGCAGTTATTGTGCCCTGCCACCGCGTGGTAGCGCAATCTGGGGCACGCGGTAATTACCGCTGGGGTAGTCAACGCAAAGCCCAACTCCTCGATCAAGAACAAAGGCCATAGTAGAGACGCTGCAGGCAGCGTCTCTACTATGGCCCACGGTATAATCAATGTGGTTAATTTTATTAAAAGGATTTATTGTTATGTCTACTCAAATTGCCGTCGTCACTGGTGCTGCTCGGGGTATTGGCCGCGCCATCAGTGAAGCGTTACTCAAAAACGGGTACACCGTCATCGGTGCCGATCTCAACCCCTGCCCCTATAGCCATCAACAATTTCATTCCTATCAGATTGATTTAACAAGTCAAACCGCGATTCAAGAATTGTTTTCAAATGTTATGTCTACTTATAGTGGTGTCGATGTATTAGTCAACAATGCTGGTGGTTGCATCATGGAAGAATTCAGCGAAACGACTGCAGATACGTTGCACCAACAAATGGCGATGAATTTCGACAGTGCCTTTTTTTGTTGTCAAGCCGCGATCCCATTGATGCAAGCCCGCCCCGGCACCAAAAAAATCATCAACATTTCGTCTAATGGTGCCTACAATTTCGACGTATTTGATCCAGCACCCTACCGGGCCAGTAAGGCCGCTATCGATAGTTTGACTAAGCATTTGGCTCGTCGTCACGCCAAAGAATCGATCTGCGTCAATTCGATTGCTCCCGCTATGACTCGCACCGACTTGTTTGATGTAGTCAGTCCAGACGTGCTGGCCCAAGCACTGGCAGGCATGCCCCAAGGCAAACCAATGGAACCGCAGCAAATCGCCAGCTGGGTAGCCTTTTTGGCATCACCAGCCGGCGACTGTTGTAGTGGCAATGTCATCATCCTCAACCAAGGCCGCGACGTACGTTAGTCATACCAATGCGGTGCTTTGTGGAGTACGCGCCATTGCTGCGGACAATGGCCATAGATCAACCAGGCGTTGCGCTCCGCCGACAAATGGCGCAGCATGTAGGCGGAAGCGCGGGCGGCATCTGGGTCTTCGGCATCACTCCAGGTATCATCGCTAAATTCGTCAGGACGCGAAATCGCATCAGCAGCCAAAATCACCATCCCCATGTTGGCCAACTTCACGGTGAGTGAGTAGTGCCCCATGGTATGACCAGGAGTGGGAAAAAAGAGCACGCCCGGTGCGATTTCGCAACCATGGGGCACGGCCTCAGTGGGAATTGCAGGCCATTGCACCCGCGAACGCCCGTCCCAATAGCTGGGTGTTGGCAAACTCCGCTCACGCGCCGATACCCACAACCGCGCATTCGGGAATTCTTCGATTCGTCCCACATGATCTACATGCCCATGCGTAATTACTAAATCCGTTATGTCAATATTAGATAATCCGAGCAAGGCAAGTTGGCCATGCGGGTTTTGATCGGCTCGGTATCCAAGCAAGCGGCCAAATTTGCCAAGGCCATCAATCAACGCCACACCAAATGGATCTGCGATATAATCAGCATGAAACCCGGTGTCCACCAGAATATTGCGATTTGCGGTTTGAATCAGATAGCCTTGGATACCGATTTGGCGACCATTCTGGTAGATTTCAAACAA
>CALFIC010000063.1 GCA_937876225.1 uncultured Chloroflexota bacterium
AATTGAAAATTGAAAATTGAAAATTGAAAATTGAAAATTGAAAATTGAAAATTGAAAATTGAAAATACCTCCGCGTCTCTGTCCCTCCGCGTGAGAAAAATGGCATCTCGCAATGGCAGGCATGTTCGGCACACATCAATAAAAACGCCTCCGTGCCCTCTGCGCCCTCTGTGCGAGCCAATGACGAACCGTTCTCTGCGCCCTCTGTGCGAGATAATGAGAAGGATTTTTTTGACATTGGGGTGTGCATGTGCTACCATGCCCATGTGGCGTGGCGACGTCGCCAAGTGGTAAGGCAGAAGTCTGCAAAACTTCCATCCACCGGTTCGAATCCGGTCGTCGCCTCCATTGCACCCCTCTCGGAATCGACGCGGTTCTGAGAGGGGTTGTTTCTCATATGCGTAGTGAGCTGGAAGGATGGTGCGTGTATGACTGGCATCGACATTTCCCACCTCGATTATGCGAGTTTGGTAGCGCTACGTGACGACATCAATCAACGATTGCTGGCGCTTCGTCGTACTCCAGCGATGCGCCTCGATGAATTACTGGCCTTGTTTGAAGAAACCAAAATTGCCTTGGCTGACCATGGTCACCAATGGCGCACCCTCGAACGTTGGCAGTGGATGGATGGCGAGATTCGCTTTTGGCTGAATCCCAAAGATACGACCCGCTATGCGGTAGGTTGGTTTTCGATTGATGATTTAATTGCGTGGTTGCACGATAGCGGTCCAATCGTCGCACCTTCGGCGTCGCGTGACATTGGGATGCGCTGGATTGACGTTGATCAGCAAGCTGACCATTAAGTTAGGATTAAATTAGAATTAAATACGATGGTGTGTATTTTTTGTGACGAACTTATCCACATTATCCACAATTTGGGGATTGTAATCCGTATGTAATAAATACACCTTGAAGCGCATTTTATGCATATTCAAGGTGTATTTTGTTGGAGGGCGTATGCCAGATCAGGTCAATTCGTTAGTTGCCCCACTTGGGGTGGCCATTGTGTCATACAACACCTGCGATTTACTACGTACCTGCTTGGCGTCATTACGGCGTAGTCCGGTGGCGACGGCGGTTGCCGTAGTCGATAACGGTTCGCGTGACGACAGTGTGGCGATGATGCGTCGTGAATTCCCTGAGGTGCTGGTGATTGTGCCCGATGGCAACCTCGGTTTTGCCAAGGGGACGAACGTTGCGATGCAGGCTTTGTGTGCTGCGTACCCTGCGATGCAATACATGATGATGCTCAACCCCGATACCGAAGTCCATGATGGGGCGCTGGAAGCGTTGATTGATTTTTTGCAGGCCCATCCCCGGGTAGGCGTAGTATCGTCGCGCTTGTTGAATAGTGATGGATCGTTGCAACGAGCGGCGTTCCGATTCCCCACGCCTAGTATGACCTGTCTCGAATTATTCCCGCCGGGCGAAGTCACCCCGGGGCGTTTGTATGATTCTTGGTGGAACGGGCGTTACGCTCAAGAAGTCGCCGGCACGGCGCCATTTGCCATCGATCACCCACTGGGAGCCTGTATGGTGACGCGGGTAGCGGTGCTTGCGGCAGTAGGCATGCTGGATGACTCATATTTTATGTACGCCGAAGAAGTTGATTGGTGTCAACGGGTGCGCGCTGCCGGTTGGGTGATTTGGCAAGAACCGGCGGCAGTAGTTACGCATGTAGGTGGGGCGTCGTCTCGTCAATTCCGTGCCGCCATGTTCCGTGCTTTGTGGCAAAGCCGGCGCCAATATTGGCAGCGTTGGTGTTCCCCCCGTGATCAATGGTGGCATTTGTTTTGGTTGCGCATGGGGATGCGTCGGCAGCGCTGGCTGGCTTGGCGGCAGTACCAGCGTGGTCAGTTGAGTCGTGACGATTATCAGACCCAAGTCGCGGTTTATCGTGAGGTCGGGGCATGAATATGCAATTACCCGTGAGTGTGGCGATTATTGCCAAAGACGAAGCGCGCCATATTGGCGCGGCGTTGGCGAGTGTGATGCCCTGGGCCGACGAAGTGGTCGTGTTGGTTGATGCACGTTCGAGTGATGCCACGGCGGCGATTGCCCAAGCGGCAGGGGCGACGGTCTATCACGAAGCATGGCGGGGCTTCCCTGGGCAACGTAATTTGGCGCTGGCACATTGTCGTGCGCCGTGGGTCTTTTTTTTGGATGCAGACGAGCGGGTCGAAGCCGATTTGCTGGCCGAATTAACCGACCAGATCCCGACACTGTCTACCGATGTGGCAGGATTGTGGGTGCCGCGGCACAATTTGTTTTTTGGGCGGGTGTTGCGTGGGGGTGGCTGGTATCCCGACTATCAATTACGCTTGGTACGGCGTGATGGTGCGTTTTATGATGAAAAAATCGAAGTGCACGAGGTGGCAACAGTGGCCGGTACGACACACCAGTTGCACGGACATATTTTGCATTTAAATATCGAGACATTCGCGGAGCTATGGCAAAAACAAGCGGCCTATGCCCGGCGTGAAGCGGCTACCATGGCTCAATCAGGGCGGCGGGCGCGCTGGCGTAACTTTGTGGGGGCGCCGTTGCGTGAATTCCGCTATCGCTACCTGCAGAATGGTGGTTGGCGTGATGGCTGGGTGGGGGTAGTATTGGCGAGTGTGATGGCGTGGTTTGCTTTGATGAGTTTTGTGGAACTGTGGCACATCAATCGGACGAGGGCTGTATGAGCAAATCATTGGCGGTGGTGATTGTATCGTGGAACACCCGTGAGCTGTTGCGTGACTGTGTGCAGAGCGTCTTGGCCGAGGAAGTGGTGGCGCAGGTGGTAGTGGTCGACAACGCCTCGCACGATGGGAGTGCGGCCATGATCCAGCGCGAGTTTCCCCAGATTATTTGCATTGCCGAAGCCACCAATCATGGCTTTGCCAAAGGCAACAACATCGGCTTGCGCTATTTGTTTGCTCAGACGCCTCCTCCCTACGTCTGTACCCTCAATCCCGACACGGTAGTACTCCCTGGTGCCTTGGCGCAATTGGTGGCAGTAATGGACGCCGATCCCACGTTAGTGGGGTGTGGACCGCAATTGCGCTATGGTGATGGCCAGTGGCAATCATCGCGGCGGCGCTTCCCCACGCTTGGTTCATATTTATGCGAAAGCACGCCCCTCGCACAGTATTGGCCACAAAATCCATGGCGCCAGCGTTATTTGATGACTGACGTGCCTGCGGCCACGAGTTGTCGGGCTGATTGGTTGGTGGGGGCGGCGGTGGTGGTGCGGAGTAGTGTGGTGCAACAGCGTGGTTTGTTTGACGAAGGATTCCAGCTCTATTCCGAAGAAATCGAATGGCAGCGACGTTTGACGGCGGCGCAACCGAATGCGATTGCCTATGTGGCCGAGGCGGTGGTGACGCATTTTGAAGGGCAGAGTAGTGCCCAGATTCCGGCGCAACGGCTAGTGTGGTTTTTTCAAAGTCGCTTGCGTGATGCCACGTTGGCATATGGCGCTGGGGTGGCGTTGGTGGTGCGACTGGGTTTGGTGGTGATGTATGTGTGTGAATGGTTACTAGAAGCCAGTAAGTGGGTGCTAGGGCACAAGCGGGCATTACGGGCGAATCGTATGCAGACATATAGGCAATTGCTACAATCGTTGCTGGTATGGCGCATGCACCCTGCCAAGATATGGTAGGATAGCCCTACCCGCAATCGACAAAGGAGATGATTATGCGACTCGTGACATTCGAAACCAAAGCAGGGACTATTCACATCGGAGCGTTGCGCGCTGACGACCACGAAATCGTGGTACTTGATAGCGTCGCCCCCTCGATGTTGGCGTTGATTGATGGTGGCGCAGCTGCCTTGGCCCAAGCCAAATCAGCTTTGGCTGCCGCTGCCAAAGTAGTCGCACGCGCCGATGTGCGCTTGTTGTCACCCATCCCCCGCCCCAAACAAAACGTGATGTGTCTAGGGATGAATTATGTGGCGCACGCCATTGAATCGCTACGCGCCCGTGGTAGCGAGATCAAATTACCCGAATTCCCCGTTTTTTTCACCAAAGCCCTCAACACCGTCTGTGGTGATGGCGATAGTGTGCCACTCGACCCCAATGTGACCTCACAACTCGACTACGAAGTCGAATTGGCGTATGTGTTTGGGCGTACGGCCAAAAATGTCAAAAAAGCCGATGCCTTGGATTATGTGTTTGGCTATACGATTTTGAACGACATTTCGGCTCGCGACCTACAAAACCGCCACCAGCAGTTTTTTAAGGGCAAAAGCCTCGACAATAGCGGACCGATTGGTCCATGTATTGTGACTGCCGATGAAATCCCCGACCCAGCCACCCTAGCGATTAAGTTGCGCTTGAATGGTGAATTGCGTCAGAGCTCACATACCGGCGACTTGATTTTTGATATCCCGTCGGGTATCGAATATTTGACGTTGGGTACGACCATCGAAGCCGGCCAAATTGTCTGCACCGGTACTCCTGCGGGCGTCGGTATGGGCTTGACCCCACCGGCCTACATGAAGGCTGGCGATGTGGTCGAAGCCGAAATTGAAAAAATCGGCGTGTTGACCAATCACATCGTGGCTGCCTAATCAACTTGGTGAATGACGAAAACATCCCACGCACGTTGAAACGTGTGTGGGATGTTTTGTTGATGCGATATAAATCGATTGGAATTGTTAATATAGTTACGTAGCAGGAATTTTTTCTGATTCGGGTGTACGGCCAATTTTGAGCAGATAAATCAACAAAACGCCAGCCATTCGAATCCCCGCCGCCACAAACAAGGCAATCTGATAATCGAGATGTTGGGCCATCCAGGTACCAACCAATGGCATAATCAAGGTGGCAATATAGCCAGTCAATTGCTGGAGTGCCACAAACGAGGGGACGCGGTCTTTGGGCATGGTACTCAGGCCAATGTCAAAAAACACTAAATCTTTGCCGGCACCAATGAATCCGGCTAGCGCTGCGAAGATGATAATCAAATTGACCGATTGGGTCAGCCCGGTTAAAAACGGATAACAGGCCAATGCAATGGTCGAGGCAAATAACACCGGTTGGTTGCCTTTGCGGCTTGTCACTCTGGCCCACAAAAAATAGGCAATCAACAGTACGCCGCTATTGACGGTATTGATGAGCCCAATCGAAAAATCGCTGGCGTGCATGACGCGCACCCAGTACAACGGGAACAACGGCATCGCCATCCAAATTCCGCAATTAAAGACAAACGTGGCCAGCACAAATCGTCCAAACGCCGGCACATCACGGAGCATGGCAACGCTATCGGTGAGGAGGGCACGTAGCCCTGGCTTGTGTTGGCTCGTATTGACGATGGGGGGCATGGTGATGCGTGAGCTAAAAAAGAAGCTCAGCATCCCGCCTACAAATGAGGCAATGAATACGATTTGATAGTTATGCGGGAAGACAAATTGTTCGAGGAGCCACCCAGCACCAGCTACGGATACCGCAGAGGCTGCCCCGAGGGTTGACCAGCGCCAGCTCATCAGTTGTTGGCGGCGTTGTGGGCCGGCAACAGCCCCCATGACTACGGTGAAGGTAATATTGACGATGGTCTGGGGGATGGTGGCAATCGCCCAGATAAAAATAATCGCCACCGGAATATATTCCAGCGGCATAAAAAACGGCAATATTCCGGTGACGGCATAGGTGGCTTGCACCCATATGCGGGCGCGTGAATACCACGGCACGATGTTGGTCTGACGTTCGAGCATTCGTCCCACCGGGATTGCCAGTAGCAAGCCGGTAAATGCGGGCATTGAGGTCAGCAGCCCAACCAAGAGTGGTGATGCGCCGAGGCGTGCCAAAAATACTGCCAAAAATGTCGCGATGCCGGTAACAATCCCTACACCGACACCATCGATAATCACGCTACGTTGATTCCGTTGGACTTGTGCTTCATCGGGTGATAACGGGGATTTGTTAAATAGTGCACTGCGCATATTGTGCTCGAATCAGCACGCCGTAACAGCGGCGTTGCAGCGTGCTGGTAGTACGGTAGGGGTTACCGTTGGTTGAGAGATTCTTCCCACGATGGCTTGACGACAGTGGCGGCGGTGGCTGGCTTGCGCAATGCCATGATAATGCCTGTCACTAATACGGCGACAACCACAAAATAAACTCCAGCAGTGGTGAGGGATTCTTTTTGCATCAGTTTGATGCCGACGGCGATGTATGGATACGCGCCGATGATTAATGCAATCAAATACCAAGGCTTCTTCATTACATACTCCATTTATCACAAATACTCAAGCGCTATCGTAACACAGTTTACGAAGTATGAAGTGAAGTGAAGTGAAGTGAAGTGAAGTGAAGTGAAGTGAAGTGAAGTGAAGTG
>CALFIC010000064.1 GCA_937876225.1 uncultured Chloroflexota bacterium
TAAAAGTAGGAAGTATGAAGCATGAAGTAGGAAGTGAAAGTATGAAGTAGGAAGTGAAAGTATGAAGTAGGAAGTGAAAGTATGAAGTGAAATATGCGTGCTCTGTGCGAGATAAATGAACATTCATCAACATCATCACACTAACATCATAGCGCAAATTTTCATAAACAGGGCAACAAAAAATAATTTCCGTACGAATCTGACGGAAATTATCTGACTTTTTTGATAACTTCCGTGATAGGGTTTAACTACGTAATATAATCGTCAAAAAAAAGGTAGCATATCATGGCGTCAAAATACACCAAATTTATTGCCTTGAGCATGGTACTGATGCTCATCATCAGTGGCATCGCCTACTTTGTGATGTTGACGGCACAAAATTACACGCCGTTGGCGCGTATGAAAAACGCCCAAGATGTCGCCAAAATGAGCGGCGAATATCAATTCCGTACCGATATCGACCAAGTCAGTGGCTATGCACCCAGCATCACCAACTATGGCCGTGAGAGTCGCCATGATCAGCTGGTGGTGGAGGGGACGATTAGCGAATCGACCCAAACCAGCACCATGACCATCTCGAACGCCAACGGCGTGATGTTGGAAGTGCGCCGCGAGCGCGGGCAGACCTATGCCCGCCGCCCCGGCACTGGCTGGCAACGCACCGCCAGCAATAGCACGGCCCAAATCAACACCTTGAGCTATTTGGCGGGGATGACCAATGCCAAAGTCGTGGGCAAAGACGGCAACAGCTTTGATTTCGGCTTTGACGGCAACGCCTTTGCGACGCATTTTGCGCGTTTGCTCAACGCCGACGCCGCCCACGGCATCAAATATAGTGACGAGTGGTATAGCATTGCCCAATCAAATCAATTTAAAGAGGCAAATGGCGACGGAAATTTGACCCTTGACAGCGACGGTTTGCCCAAAAATATGACCTTGAATTTGACCATGCCTGGTAATAACAACAATGGTACTGTCCAAACATCTATTAAAACATCGTTTTTTGCCTATGCCCGCACCGGCTTAGCCTTGAAAAAAGTGCTCAACAACCCATTTACGCTTGTCGGGAATTTGTTGGGGACGGATACCAGTGCCGTCAAAACCGTATTGTTTAGTTTGTTGGCGGTTTTGGCCGTGACGATGATTGGCGTGTTGGTGCATCTGTTCCGCAGACGTTTGTATTTGCCAGTGACGTTGTTGGCGCTGGGCATGTTGGTGTTCCAACCATTTAGTAATATCCCCCGCTCGTATGCCGCCACCAGCGAGGAGAGCAATCCCACCCCCGGACCCGATAGCACCACCCCCAGCAAACCCGAGGTGACGTTTAACCCGTTGGTATCACCGTTGCAGCAGATGGGGACTGTGGTACTGCCTAGTGCCAGTACGACCACGGCCAGTGATACAGTGGTGGTGAGTGGGAGCCAGAGTCGGAGTTTGACGACGCGTGATGGCCGCGCAATTACTGACACACCAGTATGTGGCCAACTTGGGGATGACATCAAAAATCTCGACTACGATGGCGATGGGCTGACCAACGAACAAGAATGTATGCTTGAGCTAGATCCAACGAAAACCGATAATGATAGTGACGGGCTCAATGACTTTGCGGAAGTACAGGTGGGGACTGATCCGCTGAACACTGATAGCGATGCTGATGGTTTGAGCGATTATGTAGAAGTCTCCACCTATACTCAATACCCAGGATCAACCAATAAATTTTATACGGACCCACTTAATTCTGACACAAATGGTGATGAACTCACTGATAGTCAAGAATGCCCAGAAAAATCATTTAGTGCAAGCGAAAAATGCTCAGATACTAATAGTGATAGCATCCCAGATTTTTTAACATTTGATAACGATGGTGACGGTGTGCCCGATAGCATTGATATGCTCCCAGACACACTTACCAGTGCAAGTACCTATAGCGATGCTGCTCCTTATTTTTTGAAAGTTCAAAACGCCAGTATAACAACACCTGCCAATCCACTAACGGTAAATATCCAATTACGTCCGGCAAACAATGCGTTGATGTATGCCAACAATGCGGTATATGACTGGCCAAGTGGTGACACTGCGGGCCAAATAACGCGTGTATTAACCGACACATATGCAAGTAGAGATCCAAAATTACAAGATCCAGCATCAAGCAATGGCGATATTCAAGTTTCGGCAATGCTAGAAATCCGCATCCCAATCAGTGCAACCGACTATGGTAATTTGCCATTAATTGCGTGTAGTAGCCTTGCCGCAGATAGTCGCAAACTCCAACTAAATGCTACAGACCCAAATTCGTGTATCAACACTGCCAAAACAGCGCCCTATGGCATGAGTATCGAATTCAGCATTGATGCTCAAGGGAACACAAAAACAAACGAAGTAAGCATTGATATACCACTTAACCCTGATTACGACGATACTGGTACGATTGTATCGTACACCGCACAAACCTATTATGAAAGCAATCAAATTTGGAACAGTAATGGTCATGCACTGCGCTTACATTGGATAGTATCTTCGCTCCAAGATCGTGAATGTACTGCAGACGAATTGAAGCCAACAAGCGGCGCCAAATCACTCTGTATCAAAAATAGAATGCAGTATAGTTCGGTCATCCAAAACTACTATAGTGACTGGAAACTTATCGGCATTCAAGCAACAGAACATTTCGGTTCCAAAGCAAATCTGGTATATGAAGATACGACTAATCCAACCAGTGATGTACTGAAAGACAGTACACGTCGATTAGCGATTATGAATGCATTCGACGTTTTAACAACAATGTTTGTAGATATGCCACTCTTAAAAATCGAAAATGATGCGAGTGACAAAAGTGCATCCATTCCGTATTTGTTTGACAATCGCCAAAACAGCAGTACTTCAATACCCAACTATGGCATCGATAAAACAGCTACTCGCGTTGCATCATTCACATATGGCACTATGACTGACTTAATAAAAAATATCAATGAAACTGAGTTACCAAAGCTGTTCGATAATTTGTTATGTCTCAAATACGCAACAGATAAAAAAGCTTGTACCACAAACACAAATTTGGAAACTTTTCGTTCTAATTGTATTGACGGTGCACGCGATGCTCAAAGTGTCATCTGTCGCCCTGGATTAATCATCCTCACAGAAAACAAAGAACGCTCTGTATCAATTTCAGACATCAGTGCGTCGTTAAATTTTAGTGATGTAAAAGTCGCTACATCACGTGGAATCCAAGGAAAAATGTATAAAATATCTACTGATAAAGTTCAATACCTACGCCAATCTAGGCGGCTCGCTGGTTGTTCGGTGGTGCATTGATACGCCCAAGTATGGAAATTATCCGATCAATCGGTGATTTTAATTCGTTGTGCAATTTTTGCGGAAGCAATTTTAATATCACAGCGACATATTTACGCCCCCGCATGGCGGTTTTTAAATCGCGCACACCCTGAATCTCACCACCACTATCCGCAATCAATTTGGCGCTGACATTAACCATGCACATGGCCAGATTCGCCGCATTATTGACCGCCGTCGGGGTGATATTCATGAAATCTTCTAGCCCAAAATGCTGTTTCGCATCGCGAAAATTGAACTCGATTTGAAAGCGCAACTCGTAATACTCCACCAATTGCGCCGCTACTAACGCTAAATCACTACTCATGAGAATAGTGTGCGTTGCTGTCTTTTTCTGGCGCTGTGTGGTTTTTCTGACTACAATATTTAACAATTTTGGACTTGCTTTGACCCGTGCAGTGAATTGAAATAATTGTATTTGGGTGTCTCCAACGTGTGTCGTCTGCACACAATACTGCACAGGAATATTGTAAATATCGACTTTTTCACCAAATACTTTTGGTCTTCCCCGTCCGGAATATGGCGTATCGAGTGGTAAATACAACACACTATCGGCGCGTAATTTGGTGATAATATGGAGCCCATGACGTTGCACAATTTCGAGGGTGGGAATATTGCCAAAATGCCCGTCAAATGCAATGTAGCGTAAAGGGATTTTGCCGTTGTTTTCGTGTAAAAATTGCGTAATTTGGGTGTCAATCCGCGCTAATTCTGGTGAGCGCGGTTGGTCTTGGAGTGGTTTTTTGCGGCTGCCGAGTGGACGCCCGCGAGGGCGTTTGGTCGTGGTGACAACGGGGTTTAGCGCATGGGAACGCACAATTTGCATCAAATGTACGGGATGACTTTTGCGCTCATTGACATTGACGAGTGACAGTGCGCCAAACGAGAGTCCGGTGACGACATGCCCATGCGTACCAGAATAATACTGATCAATTCCATATGTTTTTTTACCTGATTTAGTGATGGTAGTCTCATCATACGCGAGCACGAATGTATGTGATTTTTCGTATAAATGCGTCGTAACAAAGGCGGTGTGCAACGACGGCCAATGGATGGGTGTATTGAAAAACCGTTGCACTGTGCGGTAGCTATACGTGCTCCAGCGGGCGATATTGCGCATGGTGATGTGGTGGGGCGCACAAAGCGCACCGGCAATGATGTCGCTCAGCTGCCGGAGCATGGTGGCGGAATGGACTTGACAAAAGGAGTGAAAGAGTGCGAATATATCCATGGCTTTTCCTTAGTTTTTGGGGTTAAGATACTAAAACTATAAGGGAAAAGCCATTTTTATACCACTTTCAATTGGCGTAGGTATTGTTAAAAAATAAATAATTAAAAGACATTCATCGATGCGTATTCAGCAAAAAACACCTCTGCGCCCTCTGCGTCCTCTGTGCGAGACAATTAAATTGAAAATTGAAAATGAATAATTGAAAATGAATAATTGAAAGACATTCATCGGTGCGTATTCATTAGCAAACACCTCTGTGCCCTCTGCGTCCTCTGTGCGAGATCATTAATTTGAAAATTGAAAATTGAAAGACATTCATCGGTGCGTATGTAATCAAAAAACATCTCTGTGCTCACTATGTCCTCTGTGCGAGATCATTAATTTGACAATCCCCCCAAAATCACGTATATTGCTGTGCATATTCCTACTGACGGATTTTTCATGCATATGTTCATCGCCAAGAAGCAAGATAAGCGCGTTAAGCAACCCGACGATTTGTCTGGTTGAGCTTGCTTGTTGTCGGTTGACCAAGCCCGCCCACCAGACAGGTGGAGCGGGGTTTCTGTTTTTATGTGCACAAAAGGGACACGTATGATGCTGTTGCTCCGTGGAATCATGCTTGGGTTTGCAATTGCCGCCCCTGTCGGCCCCATCGGGTTGCTGTGTATCCGGCGCACGCTGGCGCACGGCTGGCGGGCCGGTTTCGTGTCGGGGTTGGGGGCTGCCACCGCCGATACCATGTATGGATTATTGGCCGCCTTTGGGATTACCGCACTTGCCACTTTTCAACGACCTGCCGCCCTTATCGGCGGTTTTTTGTTACTCTGGATGGCCTACCAAACCGCCACCAGCATCCCCCAAAAAGTCGCCAACGTGCGGGCCGGCAACATGTATCTCTCGACCCTCGCATTAACCATTACCAACCCCGCCACCATTTTGGTGTTTCTGAGTTTGTTTGCCGGTGTGAGTGGCGTCAGTGCCTTGACAAGCACCGATGCCGTCATGTTGGTTGTAGGAGTAGGACTCGGCTCAGCGATGTGGTGGTTTGTGCTCGCCAGCATCGCCGCTTGGTTGGGGCGTGATATCAGTACTACTGGATTGCAGTGGATTAATCGAATTTCAGGGATTTTGATTGGCGGCTTTGGAATTGCCGCATTATGGAGTGTATTTGCATGAACAAGCCTACCAAGCGCCGCATCGAAACAGAAACCGTCCACATGGGCAATCACATCGATCCCCATACTGGCGCCGTCGTCCCACCCATCGTCATGTCGACGACCTTTGCCCGCGAAGCCGACGGTTCGTTCCCCAGTGGCTATGTCTATACCCGCAGTGACAACCCCAATCGCCACGCCCTCGAAGAATCACTGGCCAATCTCGAAGGAGGCGCGCGGGCCTTGGCGTTTAGTTCGGGGCAAGCAGCCACCAATGCAGTGTTCCAGATGCTCAAAAGTGGCGATCACGTGGTTATCGCCAACGAAGCCTACTTTGGCACCCCCAAATTAGTGCGTGAGATTTTTGCGCACCTCGGCATCACTGCCAGTTATGTCGACATGAGCAACCTCGCGGCAGTCCAGGCTGCCATGACGGCCCACACCAAAATCGTCTGGATCGAGACCCCTTCAAATCCGTTGCTCACCATCAGCGATATCCAGGCGATTAGCGAAATTGCCCATCAATACGGGGCACTCCTCGTGGCCGACAATACCTGGGCATCACCGCTCGTACAACGCCCCCTCGTACACGGCGCCGATATCGTGATGCATTCCACCACCAAATACATCAGTGGGCACACCGACGTGCTCGGCGGGGCCTTGATTTTTGCGCGCAACGACGAGGTCACCGCCCGGGCCCAGATGGTACAGACCCTCGGTGGCGCTGTGCCGTCACCGTTTGATTGTTGGCTGATAATGCGCGGCATCCGCACCTTGGCCTTGCGCGTGCGTCAGCAAGTGGCTAGTGCCCAACGTGTGGCAGAGTTTTTGGCGGATCACCCGGCCGTCGAGCGAGTCAACTACCCAGGGCTCGATAGCCATGCCGGGCATGCGATTGCAGCCCGCCAGATGACCAACGGCTTTGGTGGCATGCTGTCGTTCCATGTGCAGGGTGGGGCTGAGCAGGCGATGGCGGTGGCAGCCCGCTTGCAATTGTTTACCCGAGCAACCAGTTTGGGGGGCATCGAAAGTCTGATTGAGCACCGCGCCTCCATCGAAGGACCCACCAGCACCACTCCGCAGAATTTATTGCGGGTGTCGATTGGCATCGAGCACGTCGACGATTTGATAGACGACCTCCGCCAGGCCATTCAAGGCTAGACGGTGTCGATAGATAGTTTTTGTAACCAAAAGGAGCACTACCATGGCTGCAGTATGTCCAGAATGTGATGCCGAGATTGTGTTTAAGGCGGGGACGATTACGGGCGAAATCATCGTTTGCCCAGATTGTGCGGCTGAACTTGAGGTCACCTCGGTTAATCCGCCTGCGCTCGAATTGGCACCGGAGGTTGGCGAAGACTGGGGCGAATAACCCCCTACAAGGAGTATGCTATGCGCATCGGAGTACTTTGCTCACGCATTCGTGTCGAAGAAAAGTTAATCTTCGCAGAACTAGAGGCCCGAGGCATCGATTATGTGCGGCTCAATGACGACGAGCTCATTTTTGACCTCAATGCCGGCCGTTACCCGTATGATGTGGTGCTCGAACGCTCGATCCACCATTCACGGGCCCTCTATGCGTTACACGCCCTCAACGATGCGGGCATCCCCACGGTCAACACCGCCCATGTCGCCCGCATTTGTGGCGACAAATTCCTCACGACCCAAGCCCTCATCAAAAACAACGTCCCCACCCCCCGCACGTTGATGGCGTTTACTCCCGAATCGGCAGTCAAAGCCATCGAAGAATTGGGCTACCCGGCAGTGCTCAAGCCAGCCATCGGCTCATGGGGGCGCCTCATCGCCAAAGTCAACGACCGTGAAGCTGCCGAAGCGATTCTCGAGCATAAAGAAGTGCTCGGCTCGTACCACCACTCGATTTTTTATATTCAAGAGTACGTGGCCAAGCCCAATATGCGCGACATCCGAGCCTTTGTAATTGGTGACGAGTGTATCGGCGCGATTTATCGCACCAGCCCCCACTGGATTACCAACACCGCCCGCGGTGGTCAAGCCTCGGTCTGCCCCATCACCCCTGCCATCGCCGACATTTGTATCGCTGCTGCTCAAGCCGTAGGTGGCGGGGTAGTGGCCATCGATTTGCTCGAAAGTAGCGACGGGCAGATTTTGGTGAATGAAGTCAACTACACCATGGAGTTCCGCAATAGCATCACCCCCACCGGCGTCAACATCCCCGGCCGCATCGTGGAATACACCATCGAGGTGGCCCAAGGCAAACGGAGCGGTCTATGAGCCAACGACCATGGCAGGTGTTGCGGCGGCACACGGTGCATCAAAGCGACTGGGTCAGCCTACACCAAGACGACGTACAGCTCCCCGATGGCAGCATCATCGTCGGACATCATGTGGTCGACTACCCCCGCCCAGCGGTGGGGGTAGTGGCGGTGCGCGCCGATGGCGCCATCATGCTGGTCGAACACTACCGCTTTATCGTCGATCGCACCCACTGGGAAGTCCCCGCTGGGCGGGTCGACCCCGACGAGGATCACGCCACCGCTGCCGCGCGTGAGCTGTGGGAAGAAAGCGGCTGTGTGGCCGACCACTATACCTACCTCGGTGAATATCATCCCGCCAATGGCAGTAGTAATCAGACCTTCCATGTCTATATCGGCCATGACGCCCGTCAAACTGGCGTGATTAGCGATACTAACGAAATCATGTCGGCACGCTGGGTGATGCCCAGTGAAATCTGGGATTTGATTGGGCAAAACGCCATCCGTGATGGCTTGACGCTCACCGCCGTATTGTGGGCTGACGCCTATCAACGCAGGATTATTGCGCCAAGGAGCACACCATGACGCGTGTATCTATTGTGGGAGCAAGTGGCTATGTGGGGGGCGAACTACTCCGCCTGCTCCTGCGCCACCCCCATGTCAGCATCCACCAAGTCACCTCAGAACGCTTGGCAGGTAAGCCCGTCAGTGGTCCCCACCCCCATTTGCGCGGGGTGACTGATTTGACCTTTACGAGTCAAAGTCAACTCGAAGCCTGCGATGTGTTGATTTTGGCGTTGCCCCATGGCTCAGCCGCCAAACGCATCGCCGAATACGCCCAACTTGCCCCCCAAATCATCGATTGCTCGGCCGACTTCCGCTTGCGCAATCCTGCTGATTACGACCAATGGTACGGCGAAGCCCACCCCAACCCCGAATGGCTCGAGCGCTTTGTGTATGGGTTACCCGAGCTCAACCGTGATGCCCTACGAGGTGCCAACTACGTCAGTGGGGTGGGGTGCAACGCCACCGCCACCAACTTGGCGTTGTTGCCGTTGGTCAAGGCGGGCATCATCACCGGCAACGACGTGGTGATTAGCGATGTCAAAGTGGGCTCGTCTGAAGGGGGGGCCCAAGGCAACGATGGCTCACACCACCCCGAACGGAGTGGCGTGGTGCGCTCGTTTGCACCCACGGGGCACCGCCATACCGCTGAAGTGTTGCAAGCCACCGGACTACGCAACGTCCACCTCAGTATTACCAGTGTGGAATTGGTGCGCGGCGCAGTAGCGACGGTCCATTGTCTGCCCAGCCAAGCCGTTGACGAAAAAACGTTGTGGCGGGCGTATCGATCGTGCTACCGCGACGAACCTTTTGTGCGCATCGTGCGTGAACGCACCGGAATCCACCGCCTGCCCGAGCCCAAACTGCTCGGTGGCACCAATTTGGCCGATGTGGGCTTTGACCTCGATCCTGCTAGTGGCCGGATTGTGAGTATTTGTGCCATCGACAACTTGATGAAAGGCGCAGCCGGGAGCGCGGTGCAGTGCCTCAATTTGATGTGTGACTACCCCGAAACCACCGCCCTCGAGATGATTGGCTTACACCCCTATTAGCTGGAAAGTTTGGCCTGCATGAATCGCGCGAATTTAGCGTTTGCCGGGATGATTATTGCCTGTATTTTTTGGGGCAGCTCACATGCCGTCGCCAAGGTAGCTCTCGAAACCGTACCGCCCATCTTGCTCAGCGCCTTACGCCTCAGCATTGCCGGCACCGTCATGATGCTCATCCAGCGCCTGACGCGCCGCCCTGCCGTCATCACCAGCGACCGTTGGCCGATGGCCCGCCTGAGTATGATTGGTGTGGTAGCGAGTTATGTGCTGGGCTATAGCGGCATCAAACTCACCACCTCTTCAGATGCATCACTGCTCATCATCGGCGAAGTCGTTTTCACCGCAATCCTTGCCTACATCTTGGTTGGTGAAAAATTCACGCGTATGCGGGTCATCGGCACCATCATCGGCACTATTGGAGCGGTGATTTTGATTAGTGGCTCTGCCAATCAAAACACCGAAGCCGCCCCCAATCGCTTCCTCGGCGACTTGCTCTTCCTCGGCTGTCTAGCCTGCGAAGCCTATTACACCGTACGGGGCGGCGCATTCCTCGAGCGCAACGATTCGGTCAGTATGCTGGCTTGGGTCAATGGCATCAGTATGTTTGTATGGGTTCCCATCATCATCTGGTACATCGTAACCGGTCAATTCCCCGCATTTAGCACAGACACCATTCTTGGTACGATTTATCTGGCCTTGATTCCCTCGGTGCTCTGCTACTTTTTGTGGTTTACGGCGGTACGCCAGGTCGGCGCAAGTGCCGCAGCGGTAGCGCTACTGGCCCAACCCGTGGTAGGGGCGATTGTGGGGATCAAAGTGATGGGCGACCCACTCACGCTGTCGTTTATTATCGGCGGCGTATTGATTTTGGGCGCACTCATCGTCACCAGCATCCCCGAGCCAGCCCCCAGCGAGGTCGCCATGCTGGATCGCAAGGCCGACGAATTATGAGCAGACAAGCAACACTCGCCTACATCGGCTTGATTGTGGCCAACATTTGTTGGGGGGCTGGGGCGGCCATCTCGAAGGCAACGTTGACCACATTGCCCGCACCGCTCCTCAGCGCCTTGCAGATTTGTATTGCCTCGCTGGTGTTACTCATCATCCAACGGCGGGGCAACTACCCGGCGATTTTGGTAGGCGATCGCTGGCCGATGGTCGGACTGAGTGTCGTCATGAACGTGGCGGGATTTTTGTTTGGGTATGTAGGGATTGCACTATCGCAGGCCTCTGACATTTCGTTGTTGGTGATTGGCGAAGTCATCTTTACCGCCCTGCTGGCCCATTGGATGCTGCGTGAGCATATCAACCGCCTGCGCTGGGTAAGTCTGATTGTGGGCACACTCGGTGCCGTGGTCTTGATTGTCGGCGCGATTGGGCACAATAGCCAGAGCGCTCCCAACCGCATCCTCGGCGATGTGTTGTTCCTCGCTGATATGGCCTGTTGCGCTTATTACACCGTGCGGGGTGGCGAATTTTTGCAACGCAACCATACGGTGAGCATGATGACATTCGTCAACGTCGCCAGTCTGGTGTTTTGGGTGCCGGTGCTTGTTTGGTATGTGTGGAGCGGCCAATTCCCCGTGCTCACCAGTGCCAGCATCATTGGACTGCTGTATATGGCATTGGGGGCAGGTGTGGCGTGTGTCTTCTTGTCGTTTTATGCCGTCAAAATTATCGGGGCCACTGCTACCACGGTTGGATTATTTATCCAGCCCCTGGTAGGGGCGGTGGTAGGGGTGTTTGTGGTGGGTGATACGATTACGGCGAGCCTCGTGAGTGGCGCCATCATCGTCATGATTGCGATTAGTTTGTCGGTGGTAGCCTCACGCCAAAGCGAGGTGCCGGCATGAACCCCATCTTGGCATTATTGTTACTCGCCATCGCCAACATTATCTGGGGCTCGTCGCATGCCGTAGGCAAACTGGCCATTGCCCAGTTTGATCCATTGCTCCTCGCCGCCTTGCGGGTCGTGATTGCGAGTAGTTGTTTTTGGGGGTTGCGTCTCACCCGCATCGCCCCAGCCGAAGTCGTCAGTGGTGGACAACGTTGGCGCCTGGCAGGCCTCGGACTCATCGCCGTAGCCGCCGCCCAAATGCTCGATTATGGCGGCTTGTCGCTGACCACGGCCACCGATTCGTCGTTGATGATTATCGGCGAAGTGATTTTTACGGCGTTACTCGCCGTATTCATCGCCCGTGAACATCTGGGCTGGCAACGTGGCATAGGATTAGTCATCGGAATTGTAGGAGTGGTAGTGTTGACACTAGGGGGAGCCCCCAACAGCGAATACGCACCCAACCGCTTGCTCGGCAATAGTTTGGTGCTGGGGGCGTTGTTGTGCGAGTCGATTTTCACCGTACTAGGTGCCAGTTTGGCGCAACGCTATCACCCTTTGACGGTGATGCGCTGGACCTATACCGGGAGCCTCGTGGTTTGGGTGCCGATTATCATTTATACGGTGCTAAGCGGGCACTTCCCTGACACCACCTGGCAAGGGTGGCTGGCCGTGGTCTACATGGCGATTTTCACGTCGGTAATTAGTTATTTGATTTGGTTCACGGTATTGCGGAGCGCCGGCTCGAGTCTGGGGGCCATGTCGCTCTTTATCCAACCGGTTGTCGGATCGCTCATCGGCTTACTAGTGCTCCACGAGCCGAGTAGTCCGGGGTTGTATATCGGCGCGACGCTGATTTTTGGGGCGCTGGCACTGGCAACCATCGGTCAAGCACACTAATTCACCGCTGTGCCAGCACGTTTTTTTCCAACATAATAGTCAAAGGAAACGGTATGATTGTCGTCAAAGTAGGGGGAGGATCCGATATCGATTATGCAGCACTCTGCGACGATATCGCCGCCCTCGGCAACCAAGGGCAACAGATTGTGCTGGTACATGGGGGATCGAGCGAAACCAACCGCGTGGCCACCGCGCTGGGCACACCGCCCCGCTTCGTCACCACCGCGTCGGGGCATGTCAGTCGCTATACCGACCAAGCCGCCATGGACGTGTTTATGATGGTCTATGCCGGCAAAATCAACAAACGCATCGTAGAACTGCTCCAACAACGGGGCATCAACGCCTTTGGCTGTAGCGGGCTCGATGGGCGGATTTTGCAGGCTGAGCGCAAAGCGACCCTGCGGATTGTCGAAAACGGCAAGCAGATGATGATCCGCGATGACCGTACCGGCACGATTGTGGGGGTCGATACCCAGATGCTGGCAGTGATGACGGCCCACAATATCTGCCCCGTCATCGCGCCTATCGCCTGTAGTCAGCAAGGGGACGCACTGAATGTGGATGGTGACCGGGCTGCCGCCCAAATCGCCATCGCCCTCAAGGCCGACACGCTGTTGTTGCTGTCGAGTGTGCCAGGGCTACTCAGCGCCTTCCCCGACGAATCATCGTTGATTCCCAGCATCGCCAAAGCCGACATCCAGCGCTACATGGACGTGGCGCAGGGTCGGATGAAGAAAAAAGTCATGGGCGCCGGTGAAGCACTAGCCGGCGGCGTGGGCCGGGTGATTATGGCCGATGCCCGCATCCAAAACCCTATTTCGCAGGCCCTGAGTGGTCACGGGACGACCATTGCCTAACGGCAGTCGCCACGGCCAACTGCATTTCGGCATTCGCGAGATTACGGGCTTGGCCAAAGCCCCCCACAAATCGGCCATGGTCGATGACGACCTTGAAGAGTTCAAAATCACGAAAATCAAACAGCATCGTGGCTGCCGGTAATCGACGCAGATAGATCGCTTGCAATGCCGCATATTCGCCATCGTCACGCGTCACCAATTGGGCCGTACCATACAGCGTGAGACGGGCAAGGGTCTGGACATCGGCCACGTCGGCGTGGTCGGGCTCACACCACAACAACGCTAACACAGGATGGGCCAGCAGATGACGAGTGTGGGCAGCGAGTCGGCTCAGGTGGAGCAACACGGCGCTACCGTCAGGGACACCAGCCACGGCCACCATGCCAGCATGAGGATTACCGTCAGATACGGTTGCCAGCATCGCTTGGCGCTGTTGCAATAATTCAACCACCATGGCTGGAATTTCTTGGGTCATTTCACACCTCATATTTGGTATGGGCGCACCAATCGCCCCACAGCGGAGGAAGCAATCATGAGTATATCACCCTTCCAATCCAACGCCGAAATCATCAGCCACGAAGATGTGCGCACCAGCGGCACCTACGGGAAGCGCGGCATTGCCATCGTGCGCGGGCTGGGCGCAACGCTGTGGGACGCCGATGGCAAGCAATATATCGACTGTGTGGGTGGCCAAGGAGCCGCCAATCTGGGCCATGCCCACCCCGCCGTGGTAGCCGCCATCCAACACCAAGCCACACAGCTGATTAGTTGCCCCGAAATTTTCCACAACGATCAGCGGGCTGCCTACCTCGACGAACTGGGTGCAGCCATGCCGGTTGGTATGGGGCGGCTCTTTTTGTGTAATTCGGGCACCGAAGCAGTCGAATCGGCACTCAAATTTGCCCGCCTGCATACGGGGCGCACCCAGATCGTAGCCGCCATGCGGGCCTTCCACGGTCGCACCATGGGGGCGTTGTCGGCAACCTACGAACCCAAATACCGCGAACCATTTGAACCCCTCATCCCCGGGGTGACCCACGTACCCTACGACAAAATCGAAGCCTTGGCGGCCGCCGTGAATGACCAAACCGCCGCCGTCATCCTCGAGCCGGTCCAAGGCGAGGGTGGCGTTCGCCCCGCCTCACCGGGCTATTTGGCGGCGGCGGCCGAAATTTGTCGCCAGCATGGGGCACTATTGTTGGTCGACGAGGTGCAAACCGGCTTTGGTCGCACCGGCAGCCTGTTTGCGGTCACGCACGACGGCATCACGCCTGATGTACTGATTATGGCCAAATCGATGGCAGGTGGCGTGCCGATGGGCGCCATCGCCATCCACGAATCACTGGGGGGATTTACCCCGGCCAGCCACGGCTCGACCTTTGGTGGCAATCCACTGGCCTGCGCAGCCGGTCGGGCCGCCCTCAAAGCGTTGATAGACGATGACCTACCCGCCCACGCCGCCCGCAAAGGGCAGTACATCATGGAATACCTCAACGAGCGCAAGCTCAGCAAGGTACGTGAAGTGCGTGGGCGGGGCTTGTTGATTGGCATCGAGCTCAAAGAACGCGTCCAACCGACCTTGGTAGCCTTGATGGAGCGAGGCGTACTCGCCCTTCCTGCAGGTCCCAACGTGCTACGGTTGTTGCCACCGCTCGTGATTAGTGACGCCGAAGTCGATCAAGCCCTCGCCATCATCTGCGAGGTGCTGGCATGAGCAACGACCGTTACCACGATTACATTGCACTGCTGGCAGACGCCGTCCGCATCCCTAGTGTGTCGACCCACGAAGCCGCCGTGGCGCAGTTTTTGGTGACTGCGATGGCGCAACGAGGATTACGTAGTTATGTCGACAAGGTAGGCAATGCGGTCGGACAGATCGGCGACCATGGTCCCGAAATCATGTTGCTGGGGCATATCGACACCGTCCCTGGTGACGTGCCGGTGGTCATCCGCGACGGCAAATTATACGGTCGAGGTACTGTCGACGCCAAAGGACCGTTTGTGGCGTTCATTTGTGCAGCGGCGGCCTTAGCCACCCAAGGCGAGCTCCCCTTCCGGTTGACGCTTGTTGGAGCCGTCGAAGAAGAATACGCCACGTCGCGGGGTGCACACTACGTGGCGCATCACCACCGCCCAGACGCCTGTATCATCGGTGAACCGAGTGGGTGGGAGCGCGTCACATTGGGCTACAAAGGGCGGGTGCTCCTCGACATTAGCACCACCCAAGGTAGTGCCCATAGCGCAGGCCCCGAACCCTCGGCACCCGAGCGTTGTATGGCGGTTTGGCAACGCATCCAGCAGTACTGCGCCCAGTACAACCAGGATCGTCCGTTATTGTTTGACCAGATTTTGCCATCGCTCCGCCAGATTAGCTCGGGAAGCGATGGACTGACGGATTGGGCCAGGGCCATGGTAGGCATCCGCATCCCTCCAGCGGCGATTATTGACTTCCTCATCGACGATATTGCCCAATTGGGGGATGAACATACGACCTTACTATTCCGCGATGCTTGTCGGGCCTGGCAGTCTGGCAAAAACGACCCCTGTGCCACGGCATTTATCAGGGCGATTCGTGAGGTAGGGGGCAAGCCGGGGTACCTGCGCAAAACCGGTACCGCCGATATGAATGTGGTGGCGCCCATCTGGCAATGTCCGATTATCGCGTACGGACCAGGCGATTCGAGCCTCGACCATACCGCACACGAGCATGTCAGCATCGAGGAATTTGGCAAAGGAGTCGATACATTGATTGCGGCATTGCCCTTGCTCGCACAACGACTGATGCACACTGATGTGGCCGTAGCAGTCGTATAAAGTAAGAATGACCAACATGCACCTTCCATGTTGGTCATTCCCCTTATCAGTAACCAAACAGTATCTAAATTTATTCTTTGATATAATAAAGAGGCAATCATACATTGGAGTCTTCATGCCAGCCTTACCACCCAAAACCATTGCCATTGTGCAATCAAATTACATTCCGTGGAAAGGTTATTTCGATTTAATTGCTCGTGTGGATGAATTTATTTTGTATGACGACATGCAATATACCCGCCGTGATTGGCGTAACCGCAATCTCATCAAAACTGCCCAAGGGTTACAATGGTTAACAATCCCCGTTGATGTCAAAGGCAAATACTTCCAACGTATCAACGAAACCCACATCAGTGACGCGAATTGGGCCGAAGTACACTGGAAAAGTATTGTCCATACCTACGCCCGCGCACCTTTTTTTGCCCAATACAAAGACATATTTCAACAACTCTATACCACGGTTCCTTTTCCGCTTTTAAGTGAGGTCAACTACCACTTCATCAGCGCTATTTGCCAAATCCTCGGGATTACTACCAAAATCAGTTGGTCGTCAGACTATACCCTCGTTGATGGCAAAACTGAGCGATTAGTTGGTTTATGTCAATCGACCAACGCTACCCACTATATTTCGGGGCCGGCAGCACGCGACTACATTGTAGACGACTTATTTACTGCTGCGCAGATTACGCTCGAATACGCTGATTATTCTGGGTATCCGACATACCCACAGCTCTATGGCGATTTTGCACATGGTGTCAGCATCCTTGACTTAATTTTCAATGTAGGCACCCAAGCTACGACCTACATGAAATATGCCAACCCCACACACTCTGCGCAATAATCATGGTTTGGGGATATACAAACGCATTTTTTTGGCAACAATAGGGTCTTTAACCAACACATATTGTGTACGAATGTATTGATCGACAACTGCATATTGCTTTGAAAATTGTAATTCTTTGTTGTTGTCAAGATATTGATCATCCACCAAAATAAATCGCGGTTGCATTTGACGAATACCGGCAATTTCTTGTTGTTGAAATGCTTCGGTGAGCATCACTGCAACCACTGCATAATTGTAATACATCGGTGAACGTTGTTGCCACACCGCATAGATACCAGGAACATATGGCACAGCCATAAACGACGCATGCGTTGGATTATATTTTTGTTGGAGTGCGTTATACATCGCCAATTGTTTCGCCGTCGCATTGGTCACCGTCAACTGGTCACCACTAACCGTTACTTCTTGACTATCCACAAAAATCCCCAATGTTGATTGCGAAAACATACGCCAATTTACGTACCCACTCCACATACACAGGGTTACCATCATTACAATCTGCCATCGTCGCCCGAACGTTGCGCCCCATATCAACATTAATAAAAAAAACGGTCCTAAACTCTGCGCCAAATGTGTATTGTCAGCACGTAAATAAATCCGATGTAAATATATCACCCCTAATATACTTGCAACTACCATGGCAACTGAAGCATCACGCTGCTTAATGCGTTGCCACGCCACATAGCATAGAGTCGCAATATACGATACAGTCGGAATAATAAGCCACCAACCATAAAACCACCCACTGATTGTTTTGCTCTGCCATGGCCACGCATATGGGGTAGCCCAATCAGCGGCATTTGTAAATACTTCATGAATATATGCACTGCCAAATGACGGCACTATAAGCATCAGTAATACCATCGGTGCATAGCCAATACACACACCACTACCCCATCCAATCGCAATCATACGTCTTTGGTGCCAGGTAATCGGCGATAACCATAAATACACAACTAAACAAATACCGGCCATTCCCATGTATAATCCATGATTTCGACCCAATATTGCCGCAAATCCAACCAAAATACCAGCCCACAGTGATGTACGAAACGAAGGCGATTGCATCCAATGAATAAATATCGTAGCCATCAACCATACAATCATCAAATCAAATATTTTGAATCGTGGATAGAACCAAAATAACATAGCTGCAATAGCCAGCGGAAATGCAATCGTCCGCCACGCAAATTTTACTTGTATTGCAACAATGCCGACACATGACAATGTAATCCATTCCACAATCGCTGTCGCAATGCGTGTTGCGATAATTCCTTGACTTCCCCAAAGCAACATCACAAACGCAGACCAGATATACCGAAATGGTTCGTACGCATAGAAATCACGGATTGGAATTTCACCAGCTAATATCCGTTGCGACCCATACCACAGGTATCCTTCATCCTCCAACATCAAGCCAACGCTCCCTTGGAAGGCAAACCGCGCCAGCGTAATAATTGCAGCCACGATACACAGTTGCACCCCTTGCCAATACACGGTTGTAGGTTGGGTGACACTATACCGCCATATCCCAAGTGCACAAAGTATAATCAACAAATAAGGCAATGCGACGAGTAACAACAACGAATCCAGTACAAAAATCACCCCTACACTTACCCCACTACCGACGACCCAGCGCCAATCATGGCAATATTCCCATACCAACAACATCATTCCAAACAACAACAACACGGTACCAACCAATGGCCATATCGGTGGAATAGGAATAGCGCGTGGGCTCAGCGTCACACTATCAACCGCCACACAAACTGGACGAGTGCCATCAATCTGCGGCTGATTACATTGTAATTCCACCATCAGCGTACTTGCATGACGCTGCGTCAATTGCACCGGGGTTGTATATTCTGTAAATTGATTACTTACAGTAACAACATTAGCAACCACACCATCAACAATGATTTTTACCGAGGTTGTTTGCATGCTACGCATGACGATACGCATAGAATAATCACCGTCACCAACCCCCATAAATAGTATCTGTCCGGGAACATGTGACCAACGATAACTTGTATGGTTTTTTGCTTGCGGTGCATAAAACTCACTCACCCAGGGTGTATCAAATCCCCCCACATCAATCGTTTTTTGGAGTGGTACAAGCCATAACACCATACCAAATATAATACTTATAGACAACATAAGTATAGTACGCACTTGGATGATTTTTTTAAATTTCCCAATAATTTGGTTCATACCATACTCCTAAATGACTTTACGATCATTCATGCTATTTTTCATACTCATTATACGATACCTACACCCAGGCATACACAATTACCCCGAACACAATTACCCCAAAATACTTCCACTGACTCGGTTTGATCTGCTCTGCAAAAAACCACCAACCTAACATTGGCGCCAAAATATATGACAATGAAGTACCGACATAAACCATCCCAATACCCAGACTACGCGCGGCAATCATCGTACAAGGCACCGCCAAACAAAACAACCCCAACCCCACAATCAACCAAATCCAGCGTTTGGTCATACCATAACTTTTATAAAACAACTGCCCTAAAACGGCAAAAATCACACTGCCCAATAACAACAACCATGCCATCAATTTATCCTTTTGGT
Source organism: uncultured Chloroflexota bacterium (assembly GCA_937876225.1). Taxonomy (GTDB): domain Bacteria; phylum Chloroflexota; class Chloroflexia; order Chloroflexales; family Roseiflexaceae; genus UBA965. The sequence continues at coordinate 19,434 of CALFIC010000064.1, forward strand.
GAATAATTCAGCAACCCACATTAGCCAACGTCGCGGACCAACGCGATTACGCCAACCATCACAAGCACCACACCAACCATATTACGCCATGTCACTGGCTCACCATAGTAGGCCGACAACACCACAATACACGGGAAGAGCAGAGCAGACGAAGCGTAGGCAATCCCCAATGGATAACGTTGATGAATCACACCCCAGACCACAAACCGCACTACATTTAATAACAATACAACTGCATAAATGAGTGCCATCACCCATAGCGTTGTCCACGCTACTTGGGTCGAATACTTGACAATGCCAGCCACAATTAATTGAATGACAATGTTGATACTCGTCAACCCAATCAACATCCAGCCACCACGTGGGACTGGCGTACTTGCCCGGTCATTCATGCGGTACATTCCTTAATGAGATCTGCCGTTCTTATGACATGTTGAGACATTCACCAGCTTGCATTACACGATATGCTTGCCCAAGTTGCCGCGCCATATCCACAAACACTACCGGGCTCGCCGTATTGAAGGCAAACATGTCATAGTGGCATGGTACCACCAAACGTGCCCCGATATCGTAGGCGAGTTGGGCCGCCTCGGCACCATCGAGATTGCCGGCCACACCCCGTGCCGGGTCATTGCCATTAATCGGCAACAACGCCACATCAATTGGCCAGCGGCACAATAATTCAGCCATACCATCGTAGCGCAACGTGTCACCACTATGGTAAATGGTGACGCCACCAACTTCGACCACAATGCCGATATAGCGCTCGTGGCCAGCATCGTCTTGCTCACGCAGATTATGCGCCGCCGGTACGGTATGGATCACAAACGGCCCATACTGGTAGGGCGTACCAATGACCAATCCCGTCGGCGCCATCCCGAGACGTTGCTGGGCAAAATCGACATTGGCGGCGCTACAGACTACTACGAGCGCTGGATTGGCGTGGCGCATTGGGCCAATCGTCTCGGCATCGAGATGGTCGGTGTGATTGTGACTCGACGTCACCAAACCGACCATCGCCAACAACGCCGGGTCTACCACCCGGGCCGTCAAGCGCACGTGTGGTTTGGCCGTCGCCGCATATTTGTGGGTCAACGAATCGGACAAATAGGGATCGATGGCGATGCAGACGCCATCATAATGCACCAAAAACCCGCTCTGCCCTAGCCACCACACCGACACACCTTGCCGGCGGGCGATGGTTGCCGTCACATCTGCCAAAAACTGCGCATCAGATTGGAGTGGCACAATCATCGCTGCACGCGCTGTTCTAGCGCCCCCGTTTGTTTGTGGCGCACGATGACTTTGGTGCTGCCATCGGGCATTAGCTCTTCTTTGATGAGGTAGTATTCGGCATCGTAATCACGGCGTACCGACACATGTGGCACATCGGTGGCACCCCGCCAATCAGTCAGCTGCACCGCTTCCCAGCGCTTGGTTTGCATCGAGGCATAGGCCGCATCCATGATCGCATTGACCACATAGCCATCATAAAAGGTCTCCATGGGGGCTTTTTTGGCGTCATAGGCGGCAAACATGTCATCAAACATGGTGGGGTAACCAAGTGAGGCTTCTTCGTCACCCACGGGGAACAACCAGCCTTTGTCCCCTTCGGCTTTTTCGGCGACATAGCCATTTTGCCCCGTGGCCGTAAACATTTCGAAGCCGGTGCGTAACCAGTGATTCAACCAAATCGTCCCTTCGGTACCACTGACTTCGTCACGCAAATCCATCCCCCCCCGGAACGACCAACTACATTCAAATTGCCCCATAGCACCGTTTTCGTAGCGTACCATCCCCACCGCATGATCCTCGGCATCGATGGGGTGGACCTGCGTATCGCCCCAACACATCACCTCAACTGGGCGGATATTTTTGCCGATAAAATTACGGGCGATTTCGATACAATGGCATCCCATATCGATGATGGCACCACCCCCCGACAATTGTTTATCCCAAAACCAGTCGCTATGCGGTCCGGGGTGGGTTTCGCGCGAGCGCGCCCACAACACCGTGCCCAGCGCACCAGCAGCGACCGATTGGAGCGCCTTGAGGGTTTTGGGGGTGTAAACCAAATCCTCGAGGTAGCCGGCAAACACGCCCGCTTTCTCGACGGCTTGAAGCATACGGTAGGCCTCGGCGGCAGTCCGCCCCAACGGTTTGGTACAGAGCACCCCTTTGCCCGCTTTGGCGGCGGCAATCACGGCTTCTTCGTGCAGGTAGTTGGGCAAGCCCACCACCACCAATTGGGTGCGGGGGTCGGCAATAGCCACCGTCATATCGGTGGTGGCTAGTGTGGCGCCATATTCTTGCGCAAAGCGATCGGCACTGGCTTGGGTACGTGAATAAACGGTCGTGACTTTGTCGGCGCTGCGCCCCCGTTGGATGGTTTGGGTATAAAAGCGCCCAATGAGGCCAGTTCCAAGCATCGTAATATTCATAATATCCTCACTCAACAACACAAAAAATGGGGATGGTCGCGCTGACCACCCCCACGTTTCATTTAGCCAATCCCCAATTCTTGGCGGACCATTTTCACCCCTGCCACCATGTTTTGTAATTTACGTTTGGCAGCCCAACGGGCAGTCTGACTCAAACCACAATCTGGAGCAAACACCAAGCGGTCGGCAGGGGCATAGCGCAAGCAGGCCCGTACGCGGTGGGCGATGTCGGTAGGAGTTTCGATGTAATAGCTCTTGACATCGATAATCCCCACTGCCACATCGAAGTGTTGGGCTACTTGTTCGATAGCTTCAAGCTCGGCAAATTCACGACTCGCCATTTCGAGGTGCATTTCGTCCACCGTCATGCCATAAAACGCCGGGAACATCGGCGCATATTGACGTGGTCCCACGGCCCGCCCCTTGAAGTTGCCAAAGCACAAGTGGGTCGACAAGCGAGTTTTGCCCACCACTGGCGCTACTGTGCGATTAAACAAATCCACCATGCGGGCGGTATCTTCTTTGAAAGCATAACAACTCATCGACGGTTCATCGACCGTCAATTCGCGACATCCTGCTGCTACCAACGCCACCAATTCGGCTTGGACGATAGGCAACAAGGCCTCGGCGATGGCATAACGATCGGGATAATTAGCGTTGGGGGACAAGCGCCCACTCAACGTGTATGGTCCAGGTACGCTGGCTTTGAGGGTAGGGCCAGCCGGCGCTAATTCCACCAACCGCTTGTATTCTTCGACCACCCCAAGGCCACGCGGTGCCACAATCGGCCCGACGATGGCATGCTTGCCCCGTTGGTCGTGGGCCGGGGGACCGTAGCGGCGCGCCCCAGCGTCTTCACGGGCGATGCCGTTGATATAGCCATAAAACGACAAATTAAAATCAAGGCGGGTTTGTTCGCCGTCGCTAATCACATCGAGTCCGGCATTGGTCTGGTCGTAGACGGCAGTAATCACGGCATCGCGTTGCATTTCGGCGATATCGTCACGCCCAAAATCTTCCAAATGCTCGGCGGCGTATTCTAGCCAAGCCGGGAAGGGGTAGCTACCGATGACACTGGTACGCAGGGGTTGTTGCTTCATAGTTATTCTCCTGTGCGGGGCTGTGCGCCGTAGAGGGGCGCAATCCGCGCGCGAAACTCATCATAGCTGCGGTCAAATAATTCGGCCGAGGCTTTGCTGCCAATCAACGTACTACTCGTCAGCACCAACGGTGGTTGGCCACGAGCAGTTAATTCTTCGGCTACCAAACATTTGAGCATATTGACGACCGTCACATAACCGACTGACGACCCGGGACCCACCGGCTCGGCCAAGCCATCCACCGTCACCATGGCATCGCCAAGTGGCGAGCAATTGTCGATGGTGACATCGGCGATATCGGTCAAACGCTTGCCCGAACTATGTTTGATGGGTGAACCGAGACAATGTGCCATCGACACGACGGCAATCACCTTCATGCCCCGGGCTTTGGCACCTAGCGCCACATCAATCACCACGCCGTTGACGCCGCTGTTCGAAAAAACCAGCATACAATCGTGGGCCCCAAAGACGAAATTGCGCAAAATCACCTCGCCAAATCCCTCTAGTTTTTCGAGGAACATGGCTTGGCGTTGGCCGTTATTGCCTACTACTTGGGTGTGATTGGTTAGCGACAGTTCAATGATAGGGTGGAAGCCGGGGAAGCTACCATGGCGCGGGTAGATTTCTTCGACGGGGATCCGCGAATGCCCCGTCCCAAATAAATGCGCTAACCCACCCGCTGCAATGGCGTCGGCGCAGATATGCGCCGCAGCACGGATGGCAGGCAACTGGCTGGCTTTGATGTCATGCAAAATTTGGAACGCTGCGTCCAAATAGCGCTCCGCTGGATCGAGATGCGTCATATATGCTCCCTGTGTCTATGAATTTCACTGAGGCGCCATACACGCTGAATTTCGTTTATGGCGCCTCTTCGTGCCGTTTTTTATTGCACTAATTTCTGGGTTTGCTTAGTTTGGGCACTCAAGGCTGCCGTTTCGACAATCTGTTGGCCAATCCGACAAATCTCGACTGACAACGGTCCGTGGATGGGAGAACCTGTGGATAACGTGTGGATAAAGTTTTGAATGGGGTCTTGCATCGGTGAACCAAACGTATCAACGGGCATTACAAAGCCTTCTGGCTTGGCGCGTGTCTGCACGCGAATGGTCTGTTCATAGTCGTACGAGGCAATCGTACCGTCGGTACCCACAATCACAAAGCCACATTTGGGTTGTGGTTGGTGCGTCCACGGGTCGGTAAAGGCGCCCCAGCGGGTTTCGAATTTGGACAAGCCTTTGGCATAACGCGCAATGGTGATGCTATGTTCGTCGACTTCGAGGCCCAATGGTTCGTCAACCACGGCGGTGACTTCGAGTGGTTTGTCGCCACCGTGGTACCACGTCCCCAAGGTCACCCCATAGCCGAGGTAGTCGAGCATCGAGCCACCACCGGCTTCTTTTTTGTACCACCACGCCAAATTTTTCTGGCGGGCAACTTCTTCGGGCGATACTTCCAGTTTATCGGCTACATGGTGCAACGGACCACGATTACCGTCGTAGTAATGCACTTCCATGACCTTGCCAATCACCCCTTCGTCGATCAAGCGCTTGGCAGTGAGGTGGGGGGGGTACCACGCCAACGGCCAGTTGACGATCATCTGTTTGCCTGATTTGGCCATGGCCGCAATCATGCGGTCGGCTTGGGCCAAGGTGGCAGCAAACGGTTTTTCTACCAAAATATTCACCCCGTACGGTGCCAACAGTTCCACATAATCTGCATGAAAGGCGGTACCGGCACACAACAATACCACATCGGGTTGGGTAGCTTTCATACAGGCATCGACATCGGTAAACACCTTGTCGGCCGGGATATTGAAGTTGGCGATGGCGGCTTGCATACGGGCCGGGTCGGCATCGCAGATGCCAGCGATTTCGGCATTGGGATGCTCATACACCTTGCGGAGCAGGTCGCCCATATGCATATGGTCAAAGTTCACACCCACAAACTTCCACGTCTTCATTGTCATACTCCTTTGTAAATCTTTCGTCAAAACACACGCTTATGCTGGCAACCGGCGCACATCTCCCGGGCGATGCGCCAAGCCGTCCCGGCTACTGGCAATCGCCGCAAAACACAAGGCCAGGCTCTGCAAATTATTGGCGCCACTATTAGATGGTTGGCGGTCGTCTTCGATGGCACACAACAACTCACCCATCGTGCCGTGGAAGCCATCGGGGAACCCGGCCCCCGTCAAGGTGGGGGTCGTCTCACCCGCGGCCCCATATACCGTCACCTGTTGGGACTGCAAGCCACTGCCACTACTCAACACCGCCCCGGCATCACCCACAATGTGGGTGCGGTCGTGACTGCCCATGCGGGTGTCGGCATTGAAGCTCATGGTGACTTGGGCATTGGCATAAGATCGGAAGAGCGTCGTGTAGGGAAAGAGTGTCTTCGCCTGTGTAGATCT
>CALFIC010000065.1 GCA_937876225.1 uncultured Chloroflexota bacterium
CGAAGAAACCACCGAAGAAGTCGCCGAAGAAACCACCGAAGAAGTCGCCGAAGAAACCACCGAAGAAGTCGCCGAAGAAGAAGCTGCCTAATCGCATCGGGTGTACGGCACATACGAAAAACTTCACCAAAAAATACTCTAAAAAACCAATCGAGGGTGCGCGGCAAAGCTGCGCACCCTCGATGTTGTCATATTCAGGGCGCCATGGGGTCGTCTGGGCGCCATGGGGTCGTCTGGGCGCCATGAAATGACGCCCCTACGCCTCCATCGGCGCCATGCAATGACGCCACTACGCCTCCATCGGCGCCATGCAATGACGCCCCTACGCCTCCCTCGGCGCCATGGGGTCGTCTGGGCGCCATGAAATGACGCCCCTACGCCCCGTACGGCACCCAGATATTTTTCCATTGCACGGCGTGGCGCAAAAACTCGCTCCCCACCATCCCCTGCCACACATCCCCATCGTCTGCCATGCACCAAGTGCGCTTGAGGTTGTGGATGCTACTGCGCTCGATTAATGTACGCGTCGCCCCGTCACATACCGCCCAGATGCCGTCTACATCCATGTGCTCGGCCAACGTTTTGGTCAAGGCACTACGCTCACCACTGACCAAATTAATCACGCCGGCCGGCACATCGCTGGTATCAAACACCGTCAACAATTCGAGCACGGCCAACGGCGTCGTCGGGCTGGGCACCAACACCACCGTGTTGCCCATGGCCAACGCCGGTGCTAACAATGCCGTCGCCCCTACAAACGCCGCCGTGTCGGGCGCAACGATCCCCAGCACGCCCAACGGCTCGGGGATGGCCATCACCACGGCGCGGGTGGGGGTATGATGCACCGTCCCATCGTATTTGTCGGCCCAAGCGGCGGCAGTAAACCACTGCTGGAGGGCGGCTTCGACCTGGATGGCCGCATCGGCCACGGTGATGCCACTTTCGTGGGCAATCAGCTGACTAAATTCCCCCGCCCGCAATGCCAGATTTTCGGCGATATAGTACAAAATCTGCGCGCGACCATGAGCCGGCATGGTGCCCCAACTCGCTGCAGCCGCCCGCGCCCCTTCGACGGCGTTGCGGATGTCTTTGCGGTTGCCGTCGCCGACTTCGCCAAGCGTCGCACCGTCGCTGTCACGAATCACGCGACTATAGCCACTATCGGGGCGGGCCTGCTTACCGGCGATATAAAGCTTGGTGGTGCGATCGATGACATGTGGCAATGGCGCCGATTCGGCCGGCACCACAAACGACGGCGTGGGGTGCACCACTGGGCGCGCGATAGGCTTGAGGTACTCGTACATCCCTTCGCGGCCCCCTTCACGCCCGAAGCCGCTTTCGCGATAGCCACCAAACCCGGCAGCGGCATCGAATTGGTTGGTGCAGTTAATCCAGATCACGCCAGCCTTGATTTGTTTGGCGATATCGAGGGCCACGTCGATGTTTTGCGACCAGACACTGCCCGCCAAGCCGTAACGCGTATTGTTGGCCAAGGCCACTGCTTCACTGGGGGTACGAAAGGTCATGCTGACAATCACCGGGCCAAAAATTTCTTCTTGAGCGACCGTCGCTGCCGGATAGACATTGGTGAGCAACGTCGGCGGATAATAAAACCCGTTTTGGGGCATACCAGCCGTTGATTGATGACACTGCGCCCCTTCGGCCACCCCCAGCTCCACATAGTGTTTGATGCGGGCCAGTTGGCGTTCGGCAATAATTGCCCCCATGTCGATGCTTTTGTCGAGGGGATCGCCGACGCGCAAAGTATGCAGACGACGCGTCAAACGCGTGGTGAACTGGGCGGCGATGCGCTCGTCGAGCAGCAGGCGCGTACCGGCACAACAGACCTGCCCTTGGTTGAACCAGACCGCATCGACCACCCCTTCGACGGCCGCATCCAAATCGGCATCGGCAAAGACGATAAACGGCGATTTGCCACCCAATTCGAGCGACAAGGCTTTGCCACTCCCCGCCGTCCCTTCGCGCAATTTGCGCCCTACCATGGTCGAGCCGGTAAAGGCGACTTTGTGCACATCGGGATGGTCAGCGAGCGCCGCCCCTACCACCCCGTCGCCGGTGATGATATTGACCACACCGGCGGGTAAGCCCACCTCGTGACAGATTTCGGCGAACAACAGGGCCGTCAGCGAGGTCCATTCGGCTGGCTTGAGCACCACCGTGTTGCCCGCAGCCAGGGCGGGGGCAATTTTCCAGGCCAGCATCAGCAAGGGAAAATTCCACGGGATGATTTGGGCACATACCCCGACCGGCGCATATCCGGAAAATTCTTGGTCGGCGATTTGAGCCCAGCCGGCATGATGATAAAAATGACGAATCACCAACGGGATGTCGATGTCGCGGCTTTCGCGGATTGGTTTACCGTTGTCCATTGTCTCGAGCACCGCAAAAAGCCGGGCATGTTTTTGGATTTGACGGGCGATGGCATACAAAAACCGCGCCCGTTGCGACCCACTCAGCCCTTGCCAATGAGGCAAGGCTTGGGTCGCCGCGGCCACCGCAGCCGTGACATCCGTCGCGCTCGCCTGGGTAATCGTGGCCAGTTTTTGGCCATTGGCCGGGTTAATACTCTCAATCATCACGGCGTCGGCAGCGGGTTGCTGCCAGCTCCCGCCGATAAACAACCCAAAGCGGCGCTGGTGGGCATCGAGCCATTGATTAGCCACGGCGGCACTTTCGGGAGCAGTGCCGAGTGACATCTGCGCAAAAATATCTGACACGGTCATAATTCCTCACAATCAGCAACGGCTATTTCAACACAATCAATTCGTTATTTACAGGGTGATTTAGGCCATAGCGTGGCGATTAGCCGCCGAATAAATGCCGGTAATGCCGTGTTCGATTTGGCGTTCGATGTCGCCCAGCAAGGCACTCGCCCCAAAGCGGAAGCGGCTGGCGTCCAACCACTCCTTGCCCAGCTCTTCGTCAATCAACAACAGCCAATCGAGGGCTTGTTTGGCGGTGCGGATGCCCCCAGCCGGCTTGAAGCCGACGATATGCCCGGTCTGTTGTTGATAATCACGAATTGCGCGCATCATCACCAGGCTGACGGGCAAGGTGGCGTTGACCGGCTCTTTGCCGGTGGATGTTTTGATGAAATCAGCGCCGGCCATCATGCAGACCAGCGAGGCCCGCGCCACATCCGTAAAAGTCCCCAATTCACCGGTGGCCAAAATTGTTTTTAAATGGGCATCACCACACATGGCACGGTAGGCACACACCTCGTCGTAGAGCGCTTGCCAATTGCCGTTGAGGACGTGGCGGCGCGAGATCACGATGTCGATCTCTTGGGCGCCGGCCGCCACCGACAATGCGATTTCGCGCAAGCGGGTCTCGAAGGGGGTCAAGCCGGCGGGGAAGCCGGTCGACACCGCTGCCACCGGGATGGTGGTGCCGCGCAAGGCCTGCACCGCCGCCGGGATCATTTCGTGGTAGACACAGACCGCGCCCACGGTAATCCCCGCGCTGGCCATGCCCATGGCGACCAGCAAGTCGGCACGCACTGGTTGACGCGCTTTGGCGCAGAGGCGATAGACGGTAGCGTCGGTATCGTCGCCGGCGAGTGTGGTCAAGTCGATGCAGGTGATGGCGCGGAGCAACCACGCCAGTTGGGCCTGTTGTTTGACACTGCGGCGGGCGGTATGGCTGGCACAACGGCGCTCGACGGCACTGCGATTGATGATGGTGGCATTGACCCATTGCATATCGAGGGGCATGATGGGGGGGCGAGGATGGTGTGACATGCGGCCTCCTTGGCGCAATACATAGTGTAATTATGCGTATTATACGCTCAATACGGCGTCATCACATTGTAAAATGTAATACAAAAATCGCAGTACGGACTAACCGTACCGCATCGCTTGGTGTAACGCAAAAAAGATATACCGTGGTTACCACACATCCCCCGTGCGCCAATCACAAACCCACGCCACACCCGGTTGGTTGAGCTGGGTGCGTGTGGTGTATACCATCAGGCCTTCGTCTTCGTCGGCAGTACGGATGATGGTGCCGTGATTATCCACAAAGCTCTGACCAACAAAGCGTTGCCAACCAAATTTGGCATAGAAATCTATTTCACCGGTAGAAAGCATGGCAATCTCGAAATCACGTTGCGCCATGTCCGTTATTTGGCGCATTATTTGAGCACCAATCCCCTGCCCTTGGTATGCCGGCCACACCGCCACCCCCTCGACATACGCTACGGTATAGGGTGTGTCGGCAATCGTAATGGTGCGGGCAACGAGCGCTGCATGCCCGACAATCTGGTCACCGTCGCTAGCGATGACTCGCACGCCACCGGCGGCGTGATCGTTGTCTTCGTCGCTGAACTCGTCGGCGAAGGCTTCGTCGAGGAGTGCACGGATGGCGTGGTGTTGGGTGGCGGTGAGTTGGTGGTCGGATACGGTACGATACATGATGGTCATAGGATTATCCTTGGGCGATTGGTCGCAGCAGGTCGATTGGTCGCAGCAGGCCGCGAGAGAATCGCCCAAGGGCGATTGGTCGCAGCAAGCTGCGAGTGAATCGCCCGTACGTGTCGGCGCAGCAAGCCGCGAGTGAATCGCCCGTACGGCGGCGCGGCGTATCTTACACCGCCAAGAAGTTTTTCAGCATGGCGTGACCATGCTCGGTCATAATCGATTCGGGGTGGAATTGCAGGCCATAAATGGGGTATTTTTTGTGCTTGAGACCCATGATAATGCCATCATCGGTCCAGGCGGTACGCACGAGTTGATCGGGCAAGCCATCAGCTCGCACAATCAACGAATGATAACGCGTGGCCATGAAGTGCTGTGGCAGACCGGCAAACAACCCGTGCTCGTCGTGGTTGATGGCCGAGCGTTTGCCGTGCATCACGTAGGGGGCGCGCTCGACGATGCCCCCAAAGGCCTGCCCAATCGATTGGTGCCCGAGGCAGACGCCGAGGGTGGGGATCTTGGGGCCGAGCTCGTTGATGACGGCGATACTAATCCCCGCCTCGCTGGGGGTACACGGCCCAGGCGACACCACAATCCGTTCGGGCTTGAGGGCAGCAGCTTCTTTGACGGTGATTTGGTCGTTGCGCTTGACCAGCACCTCGGCGCCCAATTCGCTCAAGTACTGCACCAAGTTGTAGGTAAAGGAGTCGTAGTTGTCGATGAGCAAAATCATGCCACACCTCCATCGGTGATGAAGCGGTCAGCCAGCTCGAGTGCCCGCAAGGGCGCAGCGGCCTTGTTGCAACTCTCGCGGTACTCCATTTCGGGATCGCTGTCGGCTACCACACCGCCACCGGCCTGCACATAGGCGATGCCGTTGACAATCACGATGGTGCGCAAGGCGATACAGGTATCGAGGTCGCCGTTGAAGCTCAAGTGGCCGACGGCGCCGGCATACACCCCCCGCCGCGATTGCTCGAGTTCGGCAATGATTTGCATGGCCCGGATTTTGGGGGCGCCGCTGACCGTACCTGCAGGGAAGCAGGCCCGCAAGGCGTCGATGCCCCGCATGTCGTCACGCAATTCCCCCGTCACGTGACTGACCAAATGTTGGACATGGCTGAATTTTTCTATTTGCATGAAGCGCGGCACCCGCACGGTGCCTGGTTTGGCCACGCGGCCGATGTCGTTGCGACCCAGGTCGACCAGCATCAAATGCTCGGCTTTTTCTTTTTCGTCGTTGAGCAGTTGTTGCGACAGCGCTTCGTCTTCCTCGGCCGTTTTGCCACGGGGCACAGTGCCCGCAATGGGATGGGTGGTCACGATGCCTTCTTCGACCCGTACCAGGAGTTCAGGCGATGCTCCCACCAAAATCCCATCAGGGGTAGACACATAAAACATGTAGGGCGAGGGATTGACGGTACGCAAAGCGCGATAGACGGTAAAGGGATCGGTGGTGATAGGGCGACTAAAGCGTTGTGATGGCACCACTTGAAAAATATCGCCGGCGGCAATGTATTCTTTGGCGTGCAATACCCGCTCGACGTACTCGCCCAACGACACGTTAGATGTCACGGGGACTTTGGCCGGAATCGGTCCTTCTTGCAACGCCATATTGGCGGGCAACGGCTGGCGCAAGCGATTGACGATGGCGTTGATGCGCAATTGGGCCCGTTGGTATTCGGCGGCCAAATCATCGGCATCGAGATGCACGTGGCTGATGACTTTGATGCGGTGGCGCACATGGTCAAACACCAACAGCGTATCGACAAATTGCCACATGCCATCAGGCATTTCGTAGTCGCAATGCTCGGGACGGGGAATACGCTCGAAGTTGCCGACGGTTTCGTAGGCCATATAGCCCACAGCGCCCCCCACAAAGCGGGGTAAGTCGGGCAAGCGCACCGGGCGATAATCGGCGAGGTACGAGGCCAGCAGTTCGAGGGGATCGTCGTAGGCGATGGTTTGTTTGTAGCCCCCTTGGACGGCGTGGGCTTTGCCGTTGACAAAGCGCAAGGTCATGTAGGGGTCAGTGCCGATAAACGAGTAGCGCGCCAAGTGTTGGCCACCCTCGACCGATTCGAGCAAAAAGCTCCACGGGCCTTGGGCAGTTTTGAGATAAGCCGACACCGGTGTCTCGAGGTCAGCAGCGATTTCGGTATATAACGGGCACAAATTGCCTTGGCTCGTCATAGCCTGCATCTCGGCAAGGGATGGCACGAATTGCATGGCGTTCTCCTCTTGAATCTCACCCACCGTGGATAGCTATCACGCATGACGCGACAATCTCCTCACGGTGGGTGACAATACACCCCGAGGGTGTGGTTAGTTTTTGAAGTATAGCAAACCCATGGCTTCGTCCATCATGCGGACGGTTTCTTGGGCAATTTTGCGGGTTTTGGCGTTACCGGCGGCCAAAATCTCGTCGACCAACTTGGGTTTGGCTTCGTAGACGGCGCGGCGTTCGCGCATCGGCTCGAGGAAGTTGTTGATGGCGATGGCCAACTTCTTTTTGACTTCGACGTCGCCCACATTACCGGTGCGATAGCGATCTTTGAGGTCATTGACTTCGGCCACGTCGGGGTTGAACATGTCGTGATAAATAAAGACCGGATTGCCTTCGACCTTGCCGGGGATGTCGGCGCGGGTGCGATTGGGGTCGGTGTACATGCCGCGGACTTTTTGTTCGACCGTTTTGGCATCATCCGACAACAAAATCGTATTATTGAGGCTTTTGCTCATCTTGGCTTGGCCGTCGGTACCCACCAACGTGCCCGAATCAGGCACCAGTACATCGGGTTCGGGGAAGACTTCACCGTACAAAAAGTTGAAGCGGCGCGCGATTTCGCGGGTGATTTCGACGTGTGCTTCGTTGTCTTTGCCGACCGGCACCAAATGGGCGCGGGGCATCAAAATATCGGCGGCTTGGAGCACCGGATAGCCCAACAAACCGAGGGGCAATTGGTCGTCGTCGATTTGGGCGGCGCGAGCCATGTCTTTGATGCTGGGCAAGCGGCTCAAGCGAGCGACCGAGACCAACATTTCGAAAATCAAGTTAATCTGATAGATTTCTTTGACCGACGATTGCACATAAAAGGTGACTTTGTCGGGGTCGAGACCACAGGCCAACTGGTCGATAATCATGTCACGGATGTTTTGTTCGATGCCCATGACTTCGGCTTTGTTGGGTTTGGTGGTCAAGGTGTGCAAATCGGCGATGATGAAATAGCATTCATAGTCGTTTTGCAGGCGTAGGCGATTGGCAATCGAGCCCACATAGTGGCCCAAGTGGTATTTGCCGGTGGGGCGATCGCCCGTGAGAATGCGTTTTTGGGGAGTCATCCATTCCTCCATACTGCTTTTGGCATACAAAAAACCGTCCCTTGCTGATGCAGGGACGGGTAAATTACCCGCGGTGCCACCCCGATTCGTCACAACGTGACGCGCTTTCAGTGCATCCCAATGCGCAAAATTCACGCAGGTGGGGCAACACTTTTTACCATGATAACGGTGGTACGTTCCGGCGGCTTCTACTGAGGGGGATACCCTGTTCGTTCCGCAGCTCCAAGGCCCATTCGTCACCGGCAATCGCACCGACCTCACACCAATTTGTCGGTTCGCTGTTGCGTTGGCTGGGGTGACTACTCTCCCTCTTCAGCGCTGTTGCATACATGATAGCGGTCGAGTCGTGGTCTGTCAAATCTACCCCACACCGCACCACAGTATCTCGGCGGGCGGTGTGGGGGAATGTCACGGTGAGCAATTACCGCCCCAGGCGATCGGCAGCTTTTTGGGCCCATTCGGTGATTTTCGCCAAATCTACATGCTTGGCATTTGAAGAGAAAATTAATCGTTCTATGAGATTATTTCTTCTGAAGTAAATTTCAACATCAGTACATTTCGCCTTAGATTCATCTGTTAAAGTACAACTATAACTTTCAACTACGAATGATTTTGTTTCATCAACATTGTTCAAAGGTACCAAAATCATCGAAGCTGGTACATCCTCACCGGTGTGCTCAAAGGAATTTTTGATCATACCACTAAATAGTTCATGCGCCTGTGAAGGGGTACGTGTGTGCGTAATCTGTACGTTTATGTTACCAATACCTATCGTTTTATAACTGAGCAAGCTCCCTCTGGTATATGTTACCCAATATGAATCCAACCGATTTGTTCTCTTGAAAAGTTCTAATGCAGCCGTAGGATCAGCATAGTTTTCTGCAGTAGATTCAGGTGAGTAGGTATCTTCACCCGTCAACTCCATCCCACTCGGAAAA
>CALFIC010000066.1 GCA_937876225.1 uncultured Chloroflexota bacterium
CAGTGGCGCTCCGGTGTATGCGTGGGCGGAGTGGCGGAAGAGAAGACGTCTGGGATAATGCTGACAAGACTTGAATGAGACTCTGCTACATCGACGCATTTTCGGGCATCAGTGGCGATATGACCCTCGGTGCGTTGTGTGATGTGGGCCTCGATGTGGGTGAATTGCGCACCATGCTCAATGGGCTGGCCGTGCCCGGCTGGCAGATCGATGCCCGCGCCGAAATGCGCAGCTGGCTATCGGGCACCCAAATGTATGTCGATGCCCCTGAACAGGCCACCCATCGTCATTTGCACGATGTCACGCAGATTATCACTCAAGCTCAACTCCCCGCGCGAGTCAAACGTGATGCCTTGGCGATGTTTACCACCCTCGCTGAAGCCGAAGCCAAAGTGCACGGGGTCAGTGCCAACGACGTCCACTTCCACGAAGTCGGTGCCCTCGACGCCATCGTGGATATTGTGGGCGTGGCGGCTGGGCTCTATTTGTTGGGGATCGAACAGGTCTATGCCTCCCCATTGCCGTTGGGCAATGGCTGGGTACGGGCGGCGCATGGCGAATTGCCCGTGCCTGCCCCCGCCACGCTCAATATTTTGAGTGCGGTGCAGGCGCCGATTATCCCCGATGCCGCCACGTTTGAGTTGGTGACCCCGACGGGGGCGGCGATTGTGGCCACCTTGGCCGAATTCCGGCGCCCTGCCATGCAGATTACCCGGGTGGGGTACGGTTTTGGCCGCAAAAAGAGCGAGCGTCCCAACGCCTTGCGCGTCTGGTTGGGTGACACTGCTACCCCTGCCGATGCCGTCGTCCAACTCGAATGCAACATTGACGATCAAACGGCTGAACAATTGGCGTATGTGTGTGAGTTGTTGCTACACCAAGGGGCGCGTGATGTCTGGCAGACGCCTATTTTGATGAAAAAAGGTCGGGCCGCCATCATGTTGTCCGTGTTGTGCGACGAACCACACGAAGCGGCGTTGGTCGACACGATTATGCGCCAAACCAGCACGCTCGGGATGCGCCGTCAAATCGTCGAACGGCATGTGGCCGCACGGGCATTTACGACGGTGACCACGCCCTATGGTGATATTCGTGTCAAGCACAAAACATGGCAGGGTGATGCGGTGGGTGCCGCCCCCGAATACGCCGATTGTGCCGCGGCTGCGACGCAGCATAAGGTGTCAATTCAGCAGGTTTATGCCGCTGTTCAAGCATTGTTAACACAACGATGATATATAGTAGATTTTTTTCGTGTATACTACGAGTATCCAACTGTGTCTTAATGAAAAGGCAATGTGACCACGATGGTCGGCGATGGTCGCCTGGCCGTTGTCATGTATGAGGAGGATTGACGTTGGAATTATTGCAAACAATCAAAAACCGCATCGCATTGGTATTTCCAGGCCAAGGATCGCAGTACGTGGGCATGGGGCGTTTGTTGTACAACGTTTCACCGGCGGCGCGGCGTATTTTTGATCGTGCAGATGAAGTCCTAGGATTCTCACTTACCACGCTCTGCTTCGAAGGACCTCAAAGCGAGCTCGATGATACGATGAATGCGCAACCAGCGATTTTGGCAGTGAGTATCGCTTGTCTCGATGCTTTGCGTGAGCGGCTCAACCCCCTCGGTATCAATGTATTACCCGCCATGGTGGCTGGACATAGTCTCGGTGAGTTTACTGCCATGGTCGCCGCCGGCGCCATCGAATTCGAAGAAGCCTTGTTGCTGGTACGCGAACGCGGCCGATTGATGAAAGAATCTTCCATCGAACGCCCGGGTGGTATGGCGGCCGTGATTGGCTTGAACGAACAACAGCTCCAAGCAGTGGTCGACGAGTCACAAGCTCACGGCGTCGTGACCATGGCCAACTCCAATTCCCCCGGCCAAACGGTATTGTCGGGTGAAGTGGGTGCCTTGTTGTGGGCCATGGATTTGGCCAAAGCGCGTGGTGCCAAACTGGTACAACGCTTGGCAGTATCGATTGCCTCGCATTCGCCATTGATGCAACAAGCCTCGGTGCATTTTTCTGAATTGTTGAGCCAAGTCAATATGCGCCCTCCAATTGTGCCGTTGATTGCCAACATCAGTGCCCAAATGCTCAATTCGGTCGAGGAATTGCGCCACGAACTCAACGGTCAATTGACCCGCCCCGTGCAATGGACCAACAGCGTCCATACCATGGTCGAACACGGCGTCGAGACCTTCATCGAGCTTGGCCCTAAGCAAGTATTGACCGGCTTGATTCGCCGCATCAACAGCCAAGTACAAACCTTGAGCCTGTCTGATGTCGAAATCGTCAAATTATTGTATCCAACAGAAAACGATGCCGCGGCATCGCTCACTGCCTAAACGAGGCCTTATATATGCGACGTGTGGTAATTACTGGAGTCGGTGCGGTGACGCCGTTAGGCAATGATATGGCAACCACTTGGCAGGCCCTGTGTGCCGGTCAGAGTGGCGTGCGCCCGATTACCCGATTTGATGCAAGTGGCTATGCCGTGCGGATTGCCGGCGAAGTCCAAAACTTTGTGCTGGATGCGGCGATTGACCCGCGTGAAGCGCGCCGAGCGTCACAATATGTGCGCTATGCCCTCAATGCCAGCCTCGAAGCGCTCCGCAACGCTCAACTCGATCCCGCTACCATGGACCGCGAACGCCTCGGCGTAATCTACGGTACTGGTGCCGGTGGGATTGACTTGATTGGTGACAATGTCGAAATCCTGCGTGACAAAGGGACGCGCCGTGTCGCTCCCACCCTCATCGCCAACATGATTGACGATGCGGCGTCGGGCTACATCGCCATCCAAACCGGCGCTCTTGGTCCCAACATGGCAATCGTGGCGGCCTGTTCGACGGGTGGCCACAACATCGGCGAAGCATTCGAAACCATCCGCCGTGATGACGCCGACGTGATTATTGCTGGCGGTGCCGAATCGCCGATTGTACCCGTAATTGTGTCGTCGTTTACCAATATGCGTGGTCTGGCTGGTGACAACGAAAACCCCGCCGCGGCCTGCAAACCATTCGACGCCCGGCGTGATG
>CALFIC010000067.1 GCA_937876225.1 uncultured Chloroflexota bacterium
CGCCCATTAAAGCGGCACGCGAGCTGGGTTCAGAACGTCGTGAGACAGTTCGGTCTCTATCCGCTATGAGCGTTTAGTACACTGAGGGGAGCTGATCTTAGTACGAGAGGACCGGATTGGACAGACCGCTGGTGGAGGAATTGTGGGGCGTCCCGCAGGTTCCGTAGCTAAGTCTGGACGTAAGAACCGCTGAAAGCATCTAAGTGGGAAATACCCCCCAAGATGAGTGTACTCACTGAATATGTCAGGTAAGGCCCCCAGAAGATTACTGGGATAAGCGGCTCGAGCTGGACGCATGGCGACATGTGGAGGCGACGAGTGCGCATGGCTGAGGGCTTCCCTGATGGAAGATCTAGGGCATGTCGGTAAATGTATGCAAAGTGCTATTCCACACTCTGAACCATTGGCGTGCACGAAGCGGAGTGGTCCCACCCCGTCCCATCCCGAACCGGGTCGTGAAACATTCCAGCGCTGAAGGTACTGCAAGGTTGCCTTGTGGGAGACTAGGTCTGTGCGCCATCCATTAAAACCCCCTAGCGTTGGCTAGGGGATTTTGTTGTAATTCGGTGTGCGTCTGTGCGGTACAATCACTTTTGAAGTGGTACAAATGATTCGTGAAGGAGCACTACTGTATGCAACCATATGCGCTCGCCGCGAGTGACGGTAAATCAGTTGAATATGGTATCCCGTTTTTGATAAAGCTGGGCGAGTGTGCGCATGGTCGTGGTCTGGCGATCGTGCAGTATACGGCACAATCGGGCGAAGAGCCACCTGAACATGTGCACCCCACTGAGGATGAAGTCTTTTATGTCATTAATGGGCGACTGACGTTTGTCTGTGGTGGCGCGGAGTATCTAGTTACGGTAGGTGGCATCATGGTGCTCCCTGCAGGCATCGCGCATACCTATATGTTGGCTGCAGGTGAAGCGGCGCAAGTACTGGCTATAACCTACCCCGTCCAATCTACTCCAGATGGCTGGAACGGTTTTGTTGCTGATATGGAGCAGGCAAATAGCGAAGCAGCACAATGAATATGGAGGCCCAAATGCGTATCCCAGAGGTCGATGCATATATCGCCGCTGAACCAGAACCTAAACAATCAACGCTCCGCACGATGCGTGACCTCATCCACGAGATCGTGCCTGATGCAGGTGAGGTCATTAGCCATGGGGTACCGATGTTTGTGGTACGTGGCAAGAAGTTTGCCGGTATCGCAGCCTTCAAGCAGCACCTCGTGTATGCTCCACAAAGCAATACGGTGCTTAGTCAGTGTGCTGACGCACTGACCGGGTATGTGGTGTCGAAGGGTTCCTTTCAGTTTGCCGTAGATACACCCCTCCCACGCGCACTGCTCGAGCGACTGATTGCGATTCGACTCGCTGAAATTGGATAATATTGGTGATTGCTGGGTCGAAAACTCCCTCTGTACGCCATTCAAAAACCACCGGTGATTTACCAGAATCAGCGGTGGTTTTTTGTGCCACAAACACCCTATAACCCTACGGTGCACAATACCGTTTTTTTGACGTAAAATAAACTATCGCATGACGTCAATTTGCAATTAAAGAGGTTTTTATGGCGCGACCACCAAAAGGCACTCCACTGTTTCCCACACTTACAGAATGGTATGCCTTAAACCCCAATGGAGTCAATGATGCGCTCCAAAAATTCAATGTAATCCCGGATAGCCTCCATCAAAAATTGACACGTGACATTACGCATACAGGTGATGATGCCTTGCAGGTCTGGCAAAACGTATCACAACACCTCGTGCTCTATCAACAACATATTGCCACTGGGGTGAGTGTCCCCGCCATGAATACCTATTTTACAAATATCGGGGTGTTTACCACGCTGTGTGCGATTTTTGAAGATCGTTTGAATTCATTATTTCACTATCGCTGTACGCATGTATTTGGGAATCTGATGCCCAAAAATCCCCGTTTTGTTGATATTCCACGGAAGGCTGCGTTTTTGTGTGATTATGATGATATCGATGTCAATATGCGCGATGGACTCCAAAAATACGCAGAGTGGCGCAATGCCATTGTGCATCAAATTCACTATCATGCCGATGTGTTGCAACCAGTGGTATTTGAAGCGATTTATACCCTCTATCAAATAGCGCAACGCTTACGGCAACGCCAAAAAAGTGTGCTGACTCGTGAAAAAAACAAATTCCCTACCCATGATGTGAGCACAACGCAACTCATCCAATTGGTGCAGGCTACACCACGGGCAACTGTTGCGCAGATCGATATCCATCATATGTTGGGTGGTGGGTATGATAATTTGGTGCCGTTTCGACTTGGTCAACCAATATATGCAGTCGTGAACAACACCAATAAAGTGTTTCTCCAAGGTCCGCATGTTGGTAATATCGATATATGGTGGTCATTAAAATCAGCGAATTGTATGTGGCATGATGTGCCGGTATTGATAAAAACGGGGCAGGGTTTGCGTTACATTGCGCAAAAATTGCTTAGCATCGAAAGCATTACTGCGAATCGGGTGACATTTACCACGCAGTAATACGCGCAGCACCAAGAATCGATTCTCCCTTACTGCGGGCCAAAGGCACTCTGGATGCCACTTAATGCAGAAATTGAGGGTGCGGCGAAAATTTCGTTTTCGCTAACCAAAAATAATTGACTGGCGCCGACGAGTAATTGTTGGGTCTTATTGACGAATTGTCCATAATACCCGCGGAACTGTGGTGTACTGCGGACATCATAGACCACAAGCGCATTCATTTCCAACAGCGGTTCGATCCCAATCGCATACAAATAGCTGCCTGCTTGCGAGAGCTGGAGGTGTTTGTATTGCAAAATTGGTTGCTTGATTGCAGAAATGTACTTCACTTCGAGCGTGAATTCATTGATGGAATAGGTGAGGATGAATCCCGAAATTGCCATGTAAATCGTATGTGCCCGATTCATTGCTACAGAAGTGGTACGGACAACCACATCTTCGATTGGATTCTGTGTGTCGTAGGTGCGGTTGATGCTGAATGACTGCCCGTTGGATTTCAATAACGTGATGTATCCTTGGGGCACCATATTATTGGACATGACGTTGCCTGCTACAATCAACCGGAATTCGCTATGCGCAATCGCCGTGATTGCGGTGGGTGGACCGGTAAGCTGAATCGCATTGCCTACTTGTACTGGCAATGAGGGATTACTAATATCAACCATTACGAGTTGGCTGAATGATGCGCGTGGATTAATGAGATTAACTTTAGTCGTGCCAATGTACACATACCGACCAGTCATTAGTACGACTTGGGGTGTATTGGTTGATGTGCCAAACCACGCACCTTGCGGAACTGCACTCCCGCTACTAGTATCGTAGAGCTGCAACGCAATCGTATTGCTATTCATTTTACCGACAACCCCGATTTGATTTGTATTGTTAATATTGCGGGTGATGAGGGATGCCGTCAGCATAGGAATGTCATTTGTGCTGTTAACAGACAAATCGCTGGTGTTGCGGTTACTTAGGCTGGGGAGCACCGCAGTGCTTGGATTACCACGAGTGAATCCGTAGATGATGGATTCATCCGCAGATAATACAATTCCCGCAATATCACTGGCACTGGTGATGCTTCCGTTATTAAATACTACTTTTGTGGGTGTCATTGTAACCGTGAAACTGGGAGTAACGGTGTTGCTTGCTGTTGGAGTGAGGGTGATGGTCCGACTCTCTGTTTGGGTCGGACTTATCGTGCGTGTATATGTTTCTGTAATGGTATTGGTGGGGCTACGGGTAAGCGTCTCGGTACGAGTGCGTGTACCTGAGCCGCTCAATACTTCGCTGGTGGCTTGGATGTTGTCGCTTGCGCGTGTTTGGGTTAGTGGAATATTGGTAGCTCTTTGTGCGATGTGTAGGGCGGTTGCGGTTGCTCGTTGGTTCGCAAGTGCTGTTTGGGTGAGTTGATTACTGATTTGTTTGGTTTGCGTCCGTTGTACGTTCAACGCTGACAGAGTTTGGGTGCGTACCAAACTCGTCGCAGTTTGAATGACATAACGCGTTTGCGTAAGATTAAGATAATAACGTACTGTCGCAGTAAATGGTTCGGGAGTGTTGGTGTCACGGGGAATGGCAGTCGGCGTAATTGTGCGACTGGGTGATCCCCATAGCGCCTCACTGGTGGCACTGGCCCGATCATTGTTGCTATTTGTTTGGGCTGTGGCGTTGGCATCAGCAGTAGCAATGACCGCCACTAATTTAGTTTGGGTAGCGATAGCGAATCGGGTCATTACTGCAGGCACAAAAGTTTGTGATAGTGTGGCAGTAATGGACGGGGTGTGCGTTTTGCTCGCTGTCTGCGTAATTGTCGGTGAACGTGTTTTGCTGGGAGTAAAGGTATTACTTGGAGTAGGCGTGTTGGTACGGGTGTAGCTGGACGTACGGGTGTAGCTGGGCGTACGGGTGTGGCTGGGCGTACGAGTGTGGCTGGCAGTGGGCGTATCACTGGGAGTAGGCGTATCACTGGCAGTAGGCGTGTCACTCGGAGTAAGAGTATCACTGGGAGCAGGCGTGTCACTTGGAGTAAGGGTATCGCTCGAAGTAGGCGTGTCGGTACGGGTATGACTAGGCGTACGGGTGTGGCTGGCAGTAGGGGTATCACTGGTGGTAGGGGTGTCTGTGCGAGTGGGTGTGTTGGTACGCGTACGCGTATTGGTGGGTGTGTTGGTGGGTGTGTTGGTGGGTGTGTTGGTGGGTGTGTTGGTTGGCGAGTTGGTTGCGGTAGGGGTATAGGTGTCGATGGCCGCGGGCGTATTGATTGCGGTGTTGATCGGGGTATTGGTACGGGTTGGTGTGGCGGTATTGGTATGCGTCGCGGTATTGGTCGGCGTCGCGGTATTGGTCGGGGTATTGGTCCGGGTCGGTGTGGCGGTATTGACGGGCGTGTTTGTAATCGTCGGCGTATTGGTAGCGGTAGGGGTGCTATTGACGGTAATCGAAATCGTATTGGTGGTGGCCGCAAAGGCCGTACTGCCGCCAGTGCTTGTGATATTGGCGGTACTCCCTGCCGTACCGCTGGTTTCATCCCACGCACGGAAGGTAAGGGTGGCAGTGCCGTTATAAAACTGGGTCGGGACAAAGCGAATCATGTGGTTGGTGTTTTCGCTGGCGAGCAGGCGGGCGGCGCTTTGGGCGACACCAGTGAATGCTGACCATGTGCTGCCGCCATTGAGTGAGTATTGCCACGTCCCATTGGTATTGTCGACGGCAGTCACGGCAATCCCTTGTAGTGGCGAGCTATCAACATCTGCGAGGCTATTGACAAAACTAGCAATCGTTTGGCCAGTAATCGTCGATGGTTGATTGGATGACACTGCGGTCATGGTGATGTCACTGGCCGTGGGGGCATCATTGACGGCGCTAATTGTGACGATGATGCTTTTTTCGACATAGTTATTAGCGGCATCGGTATAGCGTACCGTCACCGTAATTGTCCCGTTTTGATTTGCGAGTGGTGCGACTGTCAGACTACCGGTAGCGCCACTGGTATAGCTGACACTGGCCGTGGCAATGGTAGGGTCTGACGAGGTGGCACTGAGGGTTGCGGCTTGGCTGCCCACGTCGCCATCGGTGAGTGCAATAGGGAGGGTAATGGGCGTGTTTTCGCTACTCGTGACACTGGTGGCAAAGGTGGCGAATTTCTGGATGCGATCGTTGCCTGCATCTGCAACATACAAATACCCTGATTTGTCTACCGCCATCCCTGCAGGAGTCGAGAAGTTCCCATCCGCACTACTGGCCGTCGTCGTCCCCAGTGTGAGGATATAACTCCCTGTACTCGAATCAAATTTTTGAATGCGGTTGTTGAGTGAATCTGCAACAAATGGGGTGTTGTATAAATCAGCCACAATTCCTAATGGGGTATTAAACATGCCATTGGCTGTTCCGGATGCTGTCCCACCGGTAGTCCATTGCCGGGTCCAGCTCGTACTGCCAGTGGGGGTGAATTTATGGATGCGGTGAGTGGTTTGTAAACTGACATAGGCATCACCATTGGTGTCAAATGTAACATCACTTGGGTACGAATAAGTGGTCATCGTACCGACATTCTCGAAACTGGCTATCCAGGTGCCATCGCGGTTAAATTTTGCAATGCGATTGTTGAGACTATCGGCAATCCAAAGCGTATTTGTGGTAGCGTCGATTGCGATACCTGCCGGGGAATTGAGTTTTCCGTTGGTCGAGCCTGAATCAATAGAATACAACCACGTGCCATTTGGATTAAACACTTGGACACGATCATTTTGATTATCCGTGACATATAGATTGCCAATCCCATCAATGACAATATCACTAGGCTGATTAAATTGGCCATTGCCACTCCCAGTACTGCCAAATTGGCTGATATAGTTGCCACTTGCATCGAATTTTTGGATGCGGTTGGCATCACGATCTGCCACCCAAATATTCCCTGCCGCATCGACGGCGACCCCGATTGGGTACGTAAATTGTCCATTCCCCGTACCCGATACTCCAAATTTGCTGACATAGGTGGGGGCTACGTTGCTTGGGAGCCCAATCACGAATGCGGGAGTATCATCAACTGATGTGATGCTGATGGTGCCCGTGCTCGTATTACTCGAAAACGCCGTGGTGCCACCATTGGTGCCAACATTGGCGTTGCCACCTGCGGTGCCGGTGGTCTGGTCCCAAGCGCGGTAGGTGATAGTGGCGGTGCCGTTGTAATCAACAAATGGTCGGAAGCGGATTTTGTGGTTGGTGTTGCTCGCCGACAACAACCGGGCGGGAGTACTACTGACACCTATGAACAACGACCATGTTGTTCCGCCATTGGTGCTGTATTCCCATACACCATGACTGTTGTCGACCGCTGTGACGGCAATCCCCCCGAGTGCACCACTATCAATATCGGTGCCGGTGGTCAAACTCGCAATAGTGTTACCGGTATTGGATGTGGTAGCGATATCTTCGGCAACGCTGGTGAGGGTACTATCCGTCGCGACGGGGGCATCATTGACAGCGGTAATTGTAACGGTGACATTTTTTTCGACATAGTTATTGGCTGCATCGGTATAGCGTACCGTCACCGTAATTGTCCCGTTTTGATTTGCGAGTGGCGTCACCGTTAGGCTCCCTGTGTCCCCGCTCGTGTAACTGACACTGGCCGTGGCAATGGTAGGATCTGACGAGGTGGCACTGAGGGTTGCGGCTTGGATGCCCACGTCGCCATCGGTGAGCAGGATGGGTAGCGTGAATGGCGCGCTATCTTCGGCGGTGGTATAGCTAGTAGTGGCGGTGCTGAATTTCTGGATGCGGTGATTGTTGTATTCCGTGGTGAAAATATTCCCGTTGAGGTCGGTTGCTAACCCCATCGGCCCACTAAATAACCCCGTACTGACACTTGCGGTGCCACCGATTTTGTACAAAAACGTATGGGTGCTGGCATCGAATTTTTGGATGCGGTGATTATTGAAATCCGAGACATAAATTGCATCAAAGCGGTCAAACAATATCCCAAATGGATTATTGAATGCCCCATCAGTAGCCGCTGCCGTAGTCCCTTGGGTCCATTGCCATGTCCAGCTACTCAGCCCGCTGGGAGTGAATTTTTGCACGCGATCGTTGAGTTCTTCGGTGACATAAATATTATCGTTGCTATCGATTGTGAGGTCGTATGGACGATCAAATTTGCCATTGGCGGTACCCGTTGTCCCAAACGATGCAATCCAATTCCCGGTGCGATCGAATTTTTGGACGCGGTCGTTGTCGGCGTCGGCAACCCATAGATACCCTGAAGAGTCAAAGCCCATGCCGACCGGGTAACGAAATTGTCCGTTTGATCCGCCATTGGTTCCCCATTTATACAAAAACGTTCCGCTGGAGTTAAATACTTGTATGCGGTGATTGTTGTAGTCGCTGACATAGACGTTGTCTAATTTGTCAATGGCGATTTTGACGGGGAAATTAAACAATCCATCGGTGCTCCCGAGTGAGCCCCATTTGCTGACATATACTCCTGCCGAAGTGAATTTTTGAATGCGATTATTAGAGCTATCGGCCACATAAATGTTCCCTGCACTATCGATGGCAATGCCGTGGGGTGTGTTGAATAACCCATTGGTCGCACCGCCAGATCCAAAGGTGCTGACATAGGTCATGGGGGTGCTTTGATCGCTCCCGATGAAAAAACTTGGCGTATCATCGACCGAGGTAACCGTGATGGTACCCGTCCCTGTCGCACTCGAAAACGCCGTGGTGCCTCCGTTGGTGCTGACATTGGCGGTGCCACCGGCCGTGCCGGTGGTCTGGTCCCAGGCGCGGTAGGTGATAGTGGCGGTGCCGTTGTAATTTAGGTCAGGGCGGAAGCGGATTTTGTGGTTGGCATTGCTTGCCGAAAGCAATCGGGCCGTCGTGTTACTCACCCCCCAAAACCCCGTCCAGCTCGTGCCTCCATCGGTGCTGTATTCCCACATGCCGTGGCTGTTATCGACAGCCGTGACTGCAATCCCACCCAGTGCACCACTATCAATATCGGTGCCGGTGGTCAAACTCGCAATGGTGTTACCGGTATTGGATGTGGCAGTGATATCTTCGGCAACGCTGGTTAGTGTGCTATCCGTTGCCACCGGCGCAGTATTTGCCATAACCCCTGCTAATGATTTGGTGCGCACAATCGGTACACCGGCTGTTGCAATTTGCGTGCTATCTTGGATGCTAGCGCTCTTTGGCGTACCTTGGGTCTTGATGTTGAGCGGCGGGCTATTGTATGGCGTAGTAGTGCGAGTTGTGGTATTAGTCTCCGTCTGTAGCGATGGAACACGTGTGGGTGCGACGGTAGTTATTGCGGTGCGCGTTATAGTCGTCGTGGCAGTTGCGGTGTTCGTTGGTATGCGACTATGCGTCATTGGAGCGGTTACATTGACTGTGGTTTTTAATGCGGCACGAGTATTTTCTCGTATCTGTGGAGGTTTTTCTTGCAGGGTGATATTTGTTTTTTGTAAATTATTTTTTGAAATATATGCCGGGGTGTGAATCCGGAAAATAGGCGCACGAGTTGATGTTGACACCGTTGCATGTGCCACCTGTTGATTGATGATTGCCATCAATAAAAAAACTATATAAATTGATTGGAATGCTTTTTTTCTAAGAAACATCTACTGACCATGCCTTCTATTACACTTTCTATTATACGTATTTTTTATGGGTGATTTTAAAAAATATTAACGATGAGATTACAATTAAAAATTTATTTTTACTTATACAGTAAAAAATAAACTTTATTACTCAATACCGCCACTAGTCTCGGCGGCTCGCTGGTTGTTCGGCGGTGCATTGATAGGCTCAAGTACGGAAATTGTGTGATGAATCTGTGATATTAATTCATTGTGCAGGTGCGGCGAAAGGAATTTTAGATCACATATGTGTTTTGGTGCAACAGTAATCGCAGTCATTCCGAAGTCATAAGCGTGAAGACGGTAGTATGCAGTGACGCACGGAATAATGGAAGCGCCACTATGCCCGTTCTGTGTGCTAGCGCAACGGCAATTTCCGTACTTCCTACTTCCACCTTTATACTTCCTACTTCATTAACGGATGAACTACCACTGCATGACGCACAAATTGCCACTTTCGCAGGAACGTATTACAATACCCCTCATTGAATGATTTGGACGAGGCGACCATGCAACTCAACGGTTTTCACCATCTTACGGCAGTGACGAGCCATGCTCGTGGGAATGTCGATTTTTATACACAGCTGCTCGGTATGCGCTTGGTCAAAAAAACAGTCAACCAAGATGATGTCAGTGCCTATCATTTGTATTATGCTGACGCCCATGGCTCACCTGGCACTGACGTGACTTTTTTTGATTGGGCCACCATCGGTCCCCAGCAACCCGGTACTGGCGCCATCGACATAATGGCGTTGCGCGTCGATAGTCAGGCCGCCATCGATTATTGGCTGGCGCGATTTGATGCCCATCAAGTCCGTCACGGTGACGTGTTTTTGTGGCATGGTGACCGCGTAGCAGTGCATTTTTGGGATCCCGAAGGGCAACACCTGATGCTTATCAGCGATGAAGGGACGTCTGGTGGTATTCCATGGGCCAAAAGCCCCGTGCCGGCTGAATACGCCATCAAGGGGATTTTTGGGGCGGGGATTACGGTGCGTAACCGCGAGCAGATGACGCTGTTATACCGTGACGTATTGGGTTTTGATTTGCTCAGCGAAGGAGTCGACCCCAGCAACCCCTTGCACTATCAGTATTTATTTGCGGCGGGTGATGTGGTAGGAGGGACGCTGATGGTACAGGTAGCGCCAGATTTGCCCCCGAGTCGTTTGGGGTCGGGTGGCGTGCATCACATGGCCTTCCGGGTACCCGACCACGCAGCGCAGGATTTTTGGATAGAACGCTTGCAACGGGTAGGATTACAGCCGACGCAGAGCATTGATCGTTTTTACTTTCGCTCGGTGTATGTACGGGTGCCGGGCAATGTGCTGATCGAAATCGCCACCGACGGGCCGGGCTTTGCCACCGACGAACCACTCGAGACCATGGGTGAGACGCTGGCACTCCCGCCGTTCCTCGAGCCACAGCGTGCACAAATCGAAGCGGGGCTAAAGCCGATATAAATTGATACTTGAACCACCTACGCACCGCATTGATCGTTTTTATTTTCGTATGGTCAATGCGTGAGTCCCCAGTACCCTACTCATCGAAATTGCCACTGACGAGCCACTTGCACCATTGGGCGAGTCGTTGGCATTGCCACCATGCTGCGCCACGGTGCGCCCAAATCGAAGTCGACTTGTGTCCGCTAAAAATTAATACCCATATCGAGGGGATTGTGTTATGACAGCTACACCAACGTATTCGGTGGTAATCCCAGTCTACAACAGTGCCAAAATCGTGGCGCTGGTGATTACGCGCACAATTGCGTTTTTTGAAAAACACGGCTGGAGTTACGAGATTATCCTCGTGAACGACGGCAGCCGTGACAATAGTTGGCAGGTGATTGCCGCCCAAGCGGCGCAATTGCCCCACGTGATTGCGATTAATTTGTTGCGCAATTACGGGCAGCACAATGCGGTTTTTTGTGGCATCGCCCAGAGCCGTGGCCAATATGTGATTACCATTGATGATGATTTGCAAAATCCCCCCGAAGAAATTATCCACCTCGTCACTCAAATGCAGGTGGGTAATCACGACGTGGTGTTTGGGCGCTTCCGCCAAAAACAGCACTCGCTGGGGCGGCGGGTCGGGAGCGGCTTGATTCGGATGATTAACAATCACGTGTTTTACTGTCCTCCCGACATCGTGCCCTCCAACTTTCGTTTGATGCACCGGGCCGTAATCGAGCGCATGATGGGCTACACAACGGCCTACCCCTATACGACAGGATTGGCGTTGATGTTTGCCCAATCGATTGGTAATGTGTGGGTGGAGCATCGCGAGCGCCACGAAGGCAAAAGCAATTACAATTTCGTACTCATTTTGAACTTGGTGTTGCGGATTTTGTTTAATTATTCGATATGGCCGTTGCGGGTGGTGACGATGACGGGGTTTATTATTTCGTTTGTGAGTTTTATGGTGGGGGTCGTATTGGTGATTCGCCGGCTGATTGACAACATCCACACGCCGGGTTGGACAGGGATCATGGTAATGGTGGTGGTACTCAACGGGCTGATTATTTTGATGTTGGGCATGTTGGGTGAATACACGGTGCGGATTTTGCAACAGATGAACTCCAAAGAAACCTATCATATCAAGGATATAGTCAACCATGACGCCTAAACATTTTTTTATTGGCGGCGCTCAGCGCTCAGGCACGACCTACACTTTTCAATTGTGTGATGACCATCCCCAAATCGAAATGGCACACCCCGTCAAACCCGAGCCTAAATTTTTTATGAATCCTGATTTGGTGGCGCAGGGGTTAGATTATTACCACAGTCATTATTTTGGTCAAAAAAAAGACGTGGCCATGTATGGTGAAAAAAGCACCAGCTATATCGAAGTGGCCTATGCCGCGCAGCAGATTGCGGCGCATCTGCCTGACGCCAAATTTGTCTTTATTTTGCGCAATCCAATTGAGCGGGCCCAATCGAATTATTGGTTTAGCGTGAAAAACGGCTTTGAGACTTTGTCGCTTGCTGAGGCGATATATGGTGAGGCGGCGCGGGTAGCGCAGTACGACCCCCGCAAAATCTCGGTATCGCCCTATGCCTACATGCAACGGGGGGGCTATATCGACTATCTGCAGCTCTATGAGCGCTACTTTGACCATAGCCAGCTGTATGTGATGATTTATGAGCAGGTCGTCAAAAACCCCCAGGCGGCCGCGGAGCTGTATGCGTTTTTGGGGATTGACACGGGGCATGTGCCGGCCAGTCAATTCCAGGTCATCAACGCCAACGACGAGCGCTCCCACGATCCCCTAACGCCGGCGTTGCAGACGTATATGCATGACCACTTCATCGCTAGTAACGAACGACTGTTTGACTACCTAGGGTATGACGTGGCGGAGTGGACGTAGGGGGGGAGGTTAACTATTAATAATGATATTTGCTAATTGCTCGCTTATACCTGGATATTGGGTTAAAAACCCAATTGTTTTGGTTCGCCATAAATACCAATTATCTAGCGGTGTATACAATTGATTGTCAGCGCCTGCAAATAAATACTGATGAATCTCGTCATCTGTGAGCTGATTGACTTCTGTTTTTATTTGGTCTTGTAGTGTGTGAATCCACCACACCACTTTAGGCGCATCTTGTAAAATGGATTCAATATCTTTACGACCGCTAGCAGAAAAAATGTCACGAAAATTTGAACAAACAATACCTTTTTTGGTCAACCATATTACTGCCTCTACGTATTTACGAGGATTTACGGTGTGTGGTTGGGCAATTTGAGGGAATCGGGCAAGTATTTGAACTTGTAGTTGATTTTTTTCTGTTGTTGATAAATCTCCATAGTATTTAATAACAAAAGATGAGCTTGATGTATTTTCAGACGTATCATTAATCCACCAATATGATCGTGTATTACGATGTACGGCGTAGTATTGTTTTAACTCAGATATTTTATTCTTTTCATTCAGTGTACGAAAAACATCATAACTACTATTCATCTGAGTAAATAAATTATTAGTTGCATCGACATTCATATCTACATGATACCGTGGAGAATGCGTTACAACGATATCATCAATACATTGCGCATAGTCTCTAAATTTAATAGATAATTTAGAGTCAATTAGTTGACCAAAAAAAATATAAGTTCGTGTAACGTTTTTTGCCGTACTTTCCATAATACTATTCCCAATTGTTTTCCAATTGGCACTTTTAGATAACTTCACCTCGATACCATATGACTCATAACCGATGGTAACGACGATGTCAGGGAATGACAAACTACCTTCATTGTAGTCCACGTGATGATTACATACCGATGTAAGCGCTGCTGCTACAAGTTTCTCAAAATCCGTCGGTGATATCTTGCTGAAATCTTGCTCTGTTTTGAGAATGTGATCAGTAGCTTGTTGTAGGAGTAGCTCAAATTCATTCATACATGCTCCAGTCTTAAATAAATAATTTGCTCCAAAGAAATTGCAGTCTTGACGCAATATGGTATGCAAGTAATGGCGGAACAGCATTTCCTATGACTTTATAGCCTTCTGATGGACTAAGTGGATTCTCTGAAAAAATATTTGCAGGGCGGACGAACTCATAATCATCAGGAAACGTTTGTATGCGCGCACATTCGCGTACTGTTAGACGACGTTCAGGTAAATCCCTAGATAATTCATCAGTATTTTTACCTCCGTGTTCTGCTGATAGCCTGCGAAATTCGATATTGCCATGATGTTCAGCACGAATAGTTGGACCAATTCCATTGAGATTTATTTCTGTTTGGCCTTGTACATGTTTGCCGTACCAACGTGCTTTTGAGTAATTACGATGAGCATAATCAGTAGAATATTCAGGTTCACCTAAATCACATAATACATCACCAGTAGTTACATAAGGTGATAATAGTTCATTTGCGATGTTTGTATGCGTTTTTTGTGGATATGGATTCCAGTCTGGATGAATTTGTGGTTGTAAAAGTTCGTGTAATGCTTGTGTTGTGAGCGCATCACGTCGAAACCCGAGGAATATTACACGCTCACGGCTTTGCGGTACGCCGTATTCGTATGCTTTTAGTACATTAGCATTGATTACTACATATCCATCACCACCGATAGATCGGAAATCATGTTCGATAATACTTTTTACATCAGCGAGTGAAACTAGCCCTTTAACGTTTTCTGCTATGAACACTTTTGGTCGAGTTATTTCGACTACTTTACGCATCCACATATATAGTTTGCCACGATTATCCTCGGTTGCCTCGTCTGTATCTACAAGTAATCCCCCATGATGTCCTTTATGAGAATCAAATCCGAGTCTTTTACCTGCGACACTGAAATCTTGACAAGGAAATCCTCCAGTAACAACATCAACAGATGGAAATATATCTGATTGACCTGTTTGATATTGTTTTACAAGATTTACGATACTGTCAAGCCAATAATGGACGTTGCTATGCCGTTGTTTCTGAAAATATTGTGTATATGCTTTATATGCGGCTGGCAATATATCATTTGCAAAAGTTGTTTCAAATTGCGTGTGTGGCAAACACACCCAATCATCAATGAAATTATTGTTCCAATCAGCATGGATTAATGGATTAATGGATTTACGATGTACTTTGAATCCGCCTTCAAACCCTAAATCCATACCACCACAACCAGTAAATAGAGATAAAACTCGTTTAGTATTTGATCTGGGGACTTGCATAAAAACTACCTAGCATAAATATGAGTTTACCTATAATTGATTATAGATTCCTTTATGCGAATCAACAAATCGTATTAAACTTTCGTGAAGCGATGATCTGCAATAAAGCCTTTCACATACAAGGAAAATTGTGTGACGTTCATATTACCGCAAATTGTGTC
This sequence comes from uncultured Chloroflexota bacterium, assembly GCA_937876225.1. Lineage (GTDB taxonomy): Bacteria > Chloroflexota > Chloroflexia > Chloroflexales > Roseiflexaceae > UBA965. The sequence continues at coordinate 14,998 of CALFIC010000067.1, forward strand.
GATTGATTCTTTGCGATGCAAGTAGGCATCACCCTTTTGCCACCAGCCTTTTCGGCCGTTGTCGAAGAATGGGTCAAACAAGTCCTGGCGATTTTTTACGACACCAACTGTTTCTGCGATACCCAGTTCTACTAAATATGTGTAAAAAGCAGTTTTTGATTTATAACCAAACTCATGAATGAAGGCGAGTTCGAATTTTGCAAGGCCATAACCAATAAGATTCAGTAGTTCATAGTTAACATGAGCATCATTACGCATGATTTTATCAATTCATTTTGTTTATCGTCGCATATCTACGTCATTATAGAATAGAATTGTGATAACCGACATACTCTCCATACAAACATTTATTGATTTGGTGCGCAATTCGTCGCTATTATAAGGTTATTGTGTGTGATGAATAAATTACCTACCCCCATTAATATTACCCCTCTCCATGCATACCAATGTGTGATTGTCTGGCATGAGCAGCCTGACATGTACGAAGTGGTGACTATTTTTGCGGGAGAATTGCCAAGTGCGCTCCACCATACGGCCCTCGATGACAGTCTGTTTTACGAAATGCCAGCCCCAGACCTGGTGGTGGGCTACGACGATGGCGCATGGCACATCATCGTCATCATTGGGGTGGCCTGGGAATTGGCTACGCTGGCATAGTTGATCCCCCCTATGCGTGTGGTTTTTGGTGTGGATCGTATATTGTGTAGCGATGATATATTTTCAAAAACAATAAAAAAATAACGCACATAACGACTATTTTATATGCAACTATGATAATAAATGAGAAATAGTAATTAATACGTAATTTTGTTTTTGTAATCAATAAATAAAACTATTATTTTGATATAGATAATATGGAATAAAAATGCTTTCTTGAAAAAATATTGCGTAAAAAATATGTTTTTTCATGGTATAGTGCAGGGTGTAATTATCTTTTTTGTATATAAATCAGTGCAAAAACAGACGCATGGTCATGATTTTTTGGGAGTGCATTTCCCCCCGCCGTTCACGGTATGTATTCAATCTATTTTTTGTCCAGATAAATGAACGTTATTGAACGCGGCCGATGCAATGATTGTGACATCCACATATCACTCTGGGCGTTGGGGCCAATCGCCCACCCATTAATCGTCGTGTGTGAATTTGGATAATATACGGATTAAATGATTTACAAAGGAAAATTGATTTTGCTGATAAATATGCGTCGGTCTATGGTGTTGGCAAGTGTTTTTGTCATTGTAATGATGATCTTTGTGTTTCAGTGGAGTAACAATTATGCTACCCACGTGGGGGTTGGTAAATACGACACGGTGTGGCTTGATGGATTTTATGATGTGGAAAACCAGCCTCATCTTCATCGGTGGTCTATGCCCCAAGCCACGATACGTTTTCCAACCATAAATCAGGGTTGGAATATCGGGACACTTGATTTGCAAAATGGCCACCCTGATGATATCGATCACGTGGCCGTGCTGATAACGACGACGACAAATCAACAGATGCGTTTTGTGGTGCAATCACCACGTATCCGTCACTATCGGATATTGCTTCCGCCGACGCCACAACCACAGTGGGATAACGCCGTCACGTTGACGAGTCAGGCCATAAAAACCAGCGCTGATCCACGTATGCTTGGTATTGTGCTGACGGCCATTGTTGCGACGCCGACAATCGTGCATACGGGATTGCCATATGTGGTGATTTTGTGGTGGGTGATCGCGGTGTTATGTGCGGCGCTGGCCTGGTTGTTGGGTGCATCGTGGCCACGCATTACTGTGGCATGCATGATTGTACTGACGGCGGTAACGGCAATTAGTGGTACGCATGTCGTAGAAACCATGCCGTATTGGCATTGGTTTGCCGCATGGTTGGCGATTTGCAACCTTGGAATTGTGATTGCATGGCTGACGGGAATCATTACCACCACCCCGCAACGACAATGGCTGGTGCCTGGGGTTGCATTGCCGGTGTTGTGTGCGATTGCGTGGTGGTTGCTGCCGCTATTTCAAATGGTATTAGTGGCAGACAATACCTACATCCGCTATTTCACCTACAAACCATGGATGGGGGATGTGTTAGTTGGTTTGGCCATGAGTTGTAGTCTGTTGGTGTGGAGCGCCCGTCGTGGCTGGTGGCGATTCCCAATCAACACTGCGCATGTGTGGTTGGCATTTGCGGGAATTGTGTTGCTTGCGATTGCGCATCAATTGTTTTTTTGGAATACGTTGTTTCGGTATGGCAGTGGCGATTTTGGGATTTGGTTGGCGGCAGCGCGGCGTTGGGTCGACACAGGGGTGCTCTATGTATCAGCGACAGTGGCAGACAATCCATTTGCGGTCTACAAACGCCCCCCGTTTTATATCATGCTGTTTACCCCATTTGTTCACTATGATGGCTTGATGGTATTGCAATACTTCCGGGTGGCAAATATCGCCCTGTTTGTCATCACGATGGGAATTTGGCTCCGGATGATGCATGCTCATTATCTCTGGTGGCTGGCAGTGATTGTTTTACTTACCAACTATCAACCGTTGTACGATACGGTTGCCTACGGGCAAACCGATGTGATTTTGTTGTTTTGTTTTACGGTGGTGTTGTGGGCCTTACGGGTGCGCCGCGATATCTGGGCTGGAGTGGTGATTGCCGTATTGACCATGCTCAAAATCTACCCCGTGCTGTTGTTGGTCTTTTTTGTGATTAAACGCCGTTGGTGGGCATTGGCTGGATTTGTTGTGGGCATGATTGTGTGTAATGCGATTTCGATTGCCGTCATCGGCTGGGATATCCATGTCCAATATGTGCTATCGGTATTGCCGAGTGTGGGTGGCACGACATCGTGGGTTGAAAATCAGACGATTGCCGGTTTTGTGACACGCTTTTTTGATGCGCCATTTGTGATGTTGCGCTTCCCGTTGAAATCAATTGAACGGCTGGCAACGCTATTGTCTGGCCTATTATCGGCACTGGTATGTGTGGCTGCCTTGCGTGATATGCCCGAAGACGAGAGTGGCTTTGCTCTCCAATATGCCATGTTTGTATTGTTGATGGTGGTGGCAATCCCCGTAGCGTGGATGCATTATGCGACGTTGTTGATTTTGGTCTTTTTGATTTTGTTTTGGCGGTATCGTGAAATTTCGTTACGGATTGCGCCGGCAAGTGTGATTGCCATGAGCTTTGCCTTGATTGCGTTTGGAAATTTTCGCAGTTTTAATTACCCTATAAATTTGGGCATTGTCACAATTCTCATGGGATCTTTTAAGTTTTATGGCATGATGATGTTGGCCATCGTGATGCTCCGTGAGATTTGGGTAACCCCTGCTCCTTGGGCACAGGCATGGATTGCTGATGCAAAAAAAATCCTGCGCAGATAACGTTACTCAACCCGCCCAATCCGCATTGTCACATCAAACGTAAACGTTACGAGTTGAGTGTCTGCGCCGCCCCAAGCGGCCCGCAAGGCGTCACTACGGGCGGCGACGGGGTCGTCGCCGGTGGCTTTTTTGTAGCGTTGCACCCCCGACCAGGTGCCCAAATACCCCACCAAGCGGGCTACGTCGAACACGGCAGTCATCGCTGGTGGCGTATAGGGGATGAGCGGGTAGGGGAATGCCAAGTTGGCGTAGCCGTTATCGACATGCACGCGGTCTGCCGGCCACCACGGCCCGGTGGTGCGGTAGATTTCGTTGATGACGTCGTTGATGGCCGGGGTGGCATGTAACAAGGCATAGCTCCAGACGGCGATGATGCCGCCTGGGCGCACCACCCGCCGTACTTCACGGTGGAAGGCGTCGACATCGAACCAGTGCATCGCTTGGGCCACCGTAATCAGGTCGACGCTGTGGGGTGCTAAGCCACTCGCCTCGGCGCGCGCTACATACGCCGAAATCCGCGGATGTGCCGGCATGGCCTGGATCTGACTCAATGCCACGTCACTGGCATAGACGTGGTCGACATAATCCGCCAGCATGCTGGTGGCTTGGCCGTTGCCTGCCGCCACATCGAGGGCCACGGTGTGTGTACCAGCTGCCAACGTGGCGATGTCGGCCAGCAATTGGCGGGGGTAGGTTGGCCGGAAGGTGGCGTATTGATTGGCCACGCCGGCGAAATGATTTTGAATGTCGCGCATGCGGAATCCTTTGCAGCGGCAATGCCACACACATGGTGCTGGTCTGATGAGTGCATCAGCGCACGCTAGCGGATTATTCGATAACCTGATGCCCAGCTTGTTTTATGGCGTCACAGGCGTCGACGAGGCGGGCCTGTGGTACCAGGATGTAGTCGGTATTGTAGGTGGCCAAGGTGAATATCGGTACGCTGGCCTGAGCCAGCGGCGTTGCCACCAATACCATGATGCCCGTCAAGGTCAAATCAAATGGTCCGATGAATTGCAGACAGCGCCAGCCCGCATCAATCGTCGCCCCTGCCGGCACATGATCTGCCTCGCACACCCCCGATAATTCGTCGGTGGTGCGGATGACCGTGGTAAACGTGCTTGCGACGATATCAGGGGTAGGAGCATCACTCGGTAATTGCCAAATTACGTAGGTGGCTGGGAGTAATTTGAGTGTCAACATAGTAATCTCACTTGGTGATAGTAAAAAACAAGAGCTGTCATAGAAATCATACCGAATTCTATGACAGCTAGAAATGGGTTTTTGGCGTTTAGACGACGAAATTGACTAATTTGCCTGGTACCACGATGACTTTGCGGATGGTGGCGTTGCCGATGAGTTCTTGGATGCGGGGATTGCTCCGGGCCCACGTTTCGAGCTGGGCTTCGTCGGCGGCAGCGGGGACGAGGATGCGTCCACGCACTTTGCTGTTGATTTGGAGCACCACTTCGATTTCGCTGACCAACAAGGCTTGTTCGTCCCAGCTGGGCCATTCCACGTCGTAGATACTGCCGGTGCCACCAAAGGCGGCGTGCAGTTCTTCGGCCAAATGGGGGGCAAAGGGGCAGAGCAAGCGGGCAAACAGGTAGGCCGCTTCGCAAAAAGCTGCTCCCACGGGGTGCTCGTTGCGGTAGCGTTGCGCTTCGTTGAGGAACTCCATCATGGCGGCGATGGCCGTGTTGAAGCGGAATGATTCGGTATCTTGGGTGATTTTGCGGATGGCCACGTGTAACGCCCGCCACAAATCCTTTTCGTGATCGGCGATGCTGGCGGTGGTGACACTCCCTACGGAATGGGCGGTGATGGCGGCTTGCTCGGTCATAAACAACGCCATGATACGGTTGAGGAAGCGTTGTGCACCGGCGACACCTTCATCCGTCCACTCCATGCTGTTTTCGGGTGGGGCGGCAAACAGCACCACGATGCGGGCCACGTCTGAGCCGTATTGGCGCACAAATGGTCCCACGGGGATGCCGTTGCCGGCGCTTTTGGACATGGTGATGGGGCCGCTGACGGCTTCCCAGCCTTTGCTGTCGTCACCTTCGATGGTATAGCCGTGGGCTTTGATGGCTTGGCGGGCGGCAGCCAGGCTGAGCACGCCACTGGGTAATTCGTGTTTGCGACGCAATTCTTCTGGGAAGGTGATGCCGTCGGCGGTGCTTTCCAAGGCGGTGCGTACGCGTCGTTGTACCATCCCTTGGGTAAACAAGGCTTGGAAGGGCTCGTCGTAGGGCACTAAGCCTTCGTCAAACAAGACTTTGGTGATGAAGCGCGAATAAAGCAAGTGCAAAATGGCATGCTCGATGCCGCCGATGTATTGGTTGACGGGCATCCAGCGTTTGATGCGCTCTTGGGCAAAAATCTCTTGGTCGTTTTGGGCATCGGCATAGCGCAAGAAATACCACGACGAATCAACGAAGGTGTCCATCGTATCGGTGTCACGGACGGCAGGCTGGCCGCTAACAGGGTCGGTGGTATTGACCCAATCAGTGGCAGCGGCCAAGGGTGATTTGCCTCTGGGCAGATAATCGTCGACCTTGGGTAATTCGACGGGCAAGCGTGTGTCTGGCACCATGCTGCCATCGGCTAAATAAAGCATGGGGATGGGTGCACCCCAATAGCGTTGCCGGCTAATCAACCAGTCGCGTAAGCGATAGGTGGTCGTGCCCTTGCCTTTGCCGTGCTGTTGGAGCCAGGCAATGGCGGCTTTGACACTTTGGCCTTCGCCTTTGCCAGCGGGGATGCCGTCGAGTGGTCCTGAATTGACCATGACGCCGTCGCCTGCCCAGGCTTCGGTCATGGTGGTACCGTCGAGATGGGCACCGTCTGGTTGGACGACGGCAACAATGTCGAGGCCGAATTCTTTGGCAAAGGCAAAGTCACGCTCGTCGTGGGCCGGGACGGCCATGATGGCGCCGGTGCCGTAGCCCATCAAGACATAATCGGCGATCCAGATGGGAATCTGGGCGCCGTTGACGGGATTGGTGGCGTAGGCCCCAATAAAGACGCCGGTTTTTTCGCGGGCGGTGCTGGCGCGGTCGATTTCTTTGGTCAAGCGCGCTTTGGCGATATAGGCATCGACGGTGGCTTTTTTGGCGGGGTCGGTCAAGCTACTCACCAAGTGGTGCTCTGGGGCCAGCACCATAAAGGTGGCGCCCCACAAGGTATCGGGGCGGGTGGTAAAGACCACCAAGTCACCTTGGGTGGTGGCGAAACTGACTTCGGCGCCCTCGCTTTTGCCGATCCAGTTGCGTTGCATGGTTTTGACTTGCTCGGGCCAGTCGGTCAGTTTGTCGAGGTCGACTAACAAGCGCTCGGCATAGTCGGTGATTTTGAAAAACCACTGGTCGAGCTCACGTTTTTCGACTTTGGCACCACTGCGCCAGCTCCGGCCTTCGCCGTCGACTTGCTCGTTGGCCAGCACTGTTTGGTCGACGGGATCCCAATTGACCCATGACTTCGAGCGGTAGGCCAAGCCGCGTTTGTAGAGCAATTGGAACAACCACTGCGTCCAGCGGTAATAATCGGGGGCACAGGTGGCCAGCTCGGCGCTCCAGTCATACATGATGCCGGCAATGGCGAGTGAGCCTTTGGATTCGGCAATGTTGTTGTAGGTCCAATCAGCGGGATTGATACCGCGCTTGATGGCGGCGTTTTCGGCGGGCAAGCCAAAGGCGTCCCAGCCAAAGGGGTGGAGCACGTCGTAGCCCCGTGATACATAGTAGCGGGTCAATACATCGCCGATGACGTAGTTTTTGAGGTGGCCAATATGGAGGTCGCCACTGGGGTAGGGAAACATTTCGAGGATGTAACGGCTCGGTGCACCAGGGCGCCGTCCGGCGTTGAATATACCTTGTTTTTCCCAAAACTCACGCCATTTGGGTTCGATTGCGGGATCAAAACGATCGCGTTTGCTGTCAGACATGGATGCCTCCGTGATAAAAAAACCTCTCCCGTGATTCGGGAGAGGGTCAAGTTGCTTGTGCGGGGAAAGCCGCGCCTCTACCGGTTATAAGCCAAACCCGCTCGGCGGGTTAGTAGGGGTAGTAGTGGTAGGAGGCGACGCATGAATACCATGACGCAATTATCCTATGAAAAAATTGGAAACCTTCACTCTTTGCAAGTATAGTTTAGGGATGAGATGCTTGTCAAATAGGGCGATGTAGCAGACACTGGTTCCATACCAGTCCATCAAGATTGTCGATGTGTGCCGAGCGAGATACTAGCTATCAGCGACCATTACGCCATATAACTACTATTCCTGCAATTGGCAAGATGAGCGGCATATACAGGTACCCTGCGCCGTAATGTGACCAGGCAGTGGCATATCCAAATGGGTAAAAAAACTCATAGGTACCCACAACGAGGACTCCGATGAGCTCAATGATGAGCCCCCACTGCAGTGCGCTGCGCCAGCCACGCCAGGCCCAATAGGCAATCAATAGATAGAGGATGCCGGTAATGGCCGATAAATGTGTAGGCAGGTGATTGCCCATGCGTGTCGCATATTGCCAACCCGCGCGACTACAGACGGCGAGTGCCCAAAAGAGGTAGAGGGCGGCAAGCCCAGAGTAGCGGATGTTAGTCGGCACTCGTGCGCTCGGCGATATGAGCAAACAAGAGATAGGTTGGGATTATATAGGGATAGATGTGATATAAAAAATCACTTACGGAATTCGTATGGAGCATATAAAACCAACTAATCTGCAGACAAAAAGCGACACACGCAACACTAATCAGCCATGCAATCAGGGTTATGGGGACAAATCCCCATGGGGTACGCCGGAACCAGCTTAAGTGCATTTGTCATCTCCGTGTGCTGTTTTGTAATCTAATCCTGAATACGCTCATCATCATAGCGTATATTATATTATTATTGTAATAAATGTGGTCGTGACGTAGTATGTGATGGGTTGTGGCATGGCATCTTCGTCGTTTTTGTGTCCAGTTGGTACCGGCAAAATCGCCAAGCAAGGGATTGCGCGTAAAGGAATACTGCTCGATCGTGCCGCACAGCAAGGGATTGCCGTACCTGCGAGTATGGTGTTACTTGATGATGCCTGGCGGTATGCCCGGAGCCACGATTTGTTAGCCGGCCGGATCGATGCCTTGACCCCGCGCGACGCCAATGAATTCATCCAAGCGCTCGGTATTTTTCATGCTTTGTCGCCACTTGGTGCCCGAGTGGCGGTGCGGGCATTGTTTTTGAGTGAACAAAGTGATGAATCTGCCTCTGATGGGGTAATCAAAAGTAAATTACGCATTGACCGTCGTGACCCACAGGGTTTAGCGACGGCGATTTGTGCGGTGTGGTCTACGGCGAGCCGTGATGGCTCGATTACGCGCCGAGACCTGTTGTTGACCACCATGATTGATGCTCAACATGCCGGGATTGCGGTGAGTGAATCCGCCTATGCGGATGATTTGGTGAATTTCACCGCCAGTGCTGGTGAGCAACTCGTACGCGGTCAGATATCGGGTATGACATTGGCGCTGCCACGCATTACCAACGGTGAAGTGCCCACGGCTGCATTGCCATTTGCCCAACGCCTGCAACACCTGTTGCGCCAAATTCGCCAAGTATTTGGCGATCAGCCGTGGGAAGTGGAATGGGCCGATGATGGCACGACCTGTTGGTTGATTCAATTACAGACACTCGTGCATTCGCCCCGCCGTAACGAACGTTTTGGCAGTGGCGAAATCCGCGAAGCGATGCCTGATTTGCCGTCATATTTTATGGCGCAACTCTATCGTGGGGCGAGTACTGATTTGTTTGCCTACTTCCGCCGTTTTGATCACCATATCCCGCAACAGCGTCAGTTTGTTGAAATATTTGCTGGTCGGCCACGGTTTAATTACGGCATGCTTGCAGATGTCTTCCGCACGTGGGGGTTGCCTGGCAATATGGCTGCCGACCTCAATGATGCGGTACTCGTGGCGATCCCCTATGACCGATTCCGAGTCCGGCAACAATGGTGGCGGATGGTGATGTTGGCGTGGGACTCGCTCCGGCGCCCTAATCGCGTGTTGCAACAACTAAAGACCCTCTACAAACGGGCACAACGCTTCAATGGCGAAATCGAAGTCATCATGATGATTTTGCACGAAGCGATTGTGTTGCACTATCATGCCGATATGGCCTTGGCGCGGATTATTGGTCCACTCGAATCATGGATGCGCCGACGGCGGGTCTATGCCCAGTGGAGCAGCCGCTATCAGTCGCTCAATCGCGCCATCGTTGCTGATTTGGCTCCAGTACGGACCTATCTTGCCACTCGCCCTGACATCACTGAACTTTTGCGCCAGCAAACGATGCCGAGTGATGCGGTGTTTGCTGGCATGTGGGAAGAAATGTTGGCGCGTTATGGCCACCGAGGTACCACCGAATCAGACATCGCCACGCCACGCTATCGCGAGCAATCGAGTGCCGTCATGCAAATCGTGCTCCAAGGCACCACCATGATTACGGCGAATCGGCATACGGTGGCAAGCCTATTGGCATGGCCGGTCTGGTTGGTATTGCGCTGGGCGTTAACCAAACGAGACGCCATTCGTTCTGATGTGATGCGCCTTTATGACCGTTGTCGGCGCGTATTGCTCCAACAAGCGGCACATGCGGTCACACGGGGGCATTTACGTCGTGCCGATATGATTTGGAATCTGAGTCCTGCCGAAATCGTGCGTATTTTTGCTGGCTGGCAGATGCCCGACGCCATGTATGACGCGCGTATTGCCCAAATCCAATACCAATCACAACTACAAGTACCGGCAGTGGTGATGCGCTATGACGATAGTGAACGTTGGCGCGCCGATAACGGTAACCTGCGGGCGTTGCTCGAAGGCCGTAGTATCAACGATGGTGTCGTCGAAGGGGTCACGTGGCGTTTGGCGCATCCTTCTCCATTCATGCCTGCGAGCCTCGATGCCCAACGCACAATTCTGGTAACTCGGGTATTTGATGCGCAATGGATCGAAGTCGCCCAACAATGTGCGGGTGTTATCATTGAGCATGGGGGCGAATTATCGCACGGCGCAAATATGTTGCGTACCCTTGGCATCCCAGCGATTTCTGCTGTACGTGGTGCCTATGATGCGCTATCGACGGGCACAGCTGTGCGGTTAGTGGCAGGTTCTGGCTATGTTGAAATTTTGACTGCCAATGTGCGTTTATTGCTCGGTGCCAACCAAACTGGTCCAATAGCTACGTATGACAAAGGAGCTTCTTGATTGTGATTGTCGTACTGCGTCGTCAAATGGTTTTTTGGGCTGTGTTATTCGGCATTGTACTGTTATGGGCAGCTCCGCTAGTATATCGCATTGACATCGGTAAATGGGATGCGGCGGTGGTGCGTTCGTTTTATGACAGTGAATACGGTGCGGGCACCACATTTCGATGGAGCAAACCGGCGGCGACATTAGCAGTGCCGGCGCTCGGTATTGGTACGTATCAAATGAGTATCAATGCAAGTACGGTGACGACGACACCACTCGATATTACCGTGAACGGAATAACGCACACCGTACTGGTGCAGCCAGGATTTGCCCGATACACGGTACCGGTGGTCGTTCCATTTTCTTATAGTGATGTGCTATCGGTGACGCTTACTGTTACTCATCCAATGACTCATGACCGTCGCCCAATTGGTGTTGCGCTTGATGAAGTGCGATTTATTCCGCACGGATGGCTTATTCCTTCATGGAGTAGTCTTTGGTGGAGTTTGCTCGCGACTGGAATATTGACGTATTTGCTGCGCTGGAGCCGTATTGTTTGGATGTGGCGTTGGTTGATTGCTAGTAGCCTTGTCGGAGCAATCATTGTTATTCGGCATGGTGATGCAACAACAATCTTTGAATTAATTACGCTGATTGGCGGCATTGCTTGCGTGAGTGCTCATTGTGTCCGTTTAACGCGGTATCAGCAGCTAGGTGTGCTGGCAATGGGAGTGGTTGTGGCAGTGGGGATGTTGGTATGGCATGGAATCGATGCCTGGAGTCCGCTTTGGCAGTTGCTGTTTTTATTGGGGAGTACAACGATTCTGCGTTTACGGCGATTTGTGTGGCGCGTGATTCGCCCATACCGCTATATTGTCGGTATCGTTGGATTGGTTTTTTGTGCCAGCCAAGCGTGGTTATTAGCAGGGCTGAGCATACTCCTTGTAACGATGTATGTCGTTGGCAAACGGGTAGATCCCAATCGTGGCATGATCCATGCGGTATTATTTGCCGGGTATAGTCTGTTTCCACTGCTCGATGCATGGTTAAGTGGCCGCGGTATTGCACGTGGCCCGCAAAAGCAAATGTTGCGTTATATCGGGCTTGATTATTTGCGCGGCATTGCGATGCTAATGGTGTTATTCACGCATATGCCTACAGTGGTGCCATATACACCAGCATGGTTTTTTGAAACCTTGGCATGGGTTGGTAAAATCTCAGTTGATGCATTTTTTATTTTGAGTGGATGGTTAATTGGCGGGTTGATAATTAATGAAATTCCGCATTGGAAACACACTCGTGCCCTCGGATTGTTTTTGCATCGGCGTTGGGCGCGTACAATTCCAATCTATTGGTTTATGCTGGTTTTGGTCGCGCTCGGTGGCTGGGGTGGGGCGTCGGTATCCCATATGGCTGAATATTTTGTATTTGTACAAAACATGTGGCATAACCACCCACCGTATTTATTAGTATCATGGAGCCTCTCGATTGAAGAATGGTTTTATTTGTTGACGGCATTGGGGATTAGCTTGCTAGTGCGCTGGTATAAGCCCCAGCATGCACTATTTATTACATTGATGTTGTTGCTTATCATTCCGAGTGTGTTACGAAGCTATGTGGCGATCACCACGCAAAGTTCTTGGAACGAAGTATTGCGACAATATGTACCATTGCGCATTGATGTGATTGGTAGTGGCGTCGCAATGGTATGGTGGTGGCGTACTTGGCCGAAACAAAACACTACCCGTGCCCCAAGGTTGGTGGTGTTGAGTATTGTAATGACGCTGGTATATCTCGGATTGGTGGCGTGGTTGCGTCCTGATATCGAACGCGATGTATGGATCCGGGTGAGTCTTATTCCAATGACGGTGCTGGCACTGGCACTGTGGTATCCATGGCTATCTACTATTACCCGTACCCATTTGTCATTGCTGGGGCGCTTGGTACAATGGATTGCGTGGATATCGTACCCACTTTACTTACTCCATTACCCGTGGCGATTAACAATCGAAGGATTAGTTGGTGCGATTGGTCGCGATCCAGTGATTGATGTAGTTGTGACGATTGGTTATCTTGTCGGCGCTATATGGCTGGCTGGACGCTGGCATGTTGAACTTGAGCAACCCATAATGAATTTACGGATGCGCGCATAAAAAAATCCACCCGTTACGGGTGGATGATTGGTGCCGATAGGTGGAATCGAACCACCGACCTAACGATTATGAGTCGTTCGCTCTAACCGCTGAGCTATATCGGCACAACAACGAAGCGAAGTATATCAGGTTGACATGCCAATGTCAAACCTGAATTGCTATGAATTCGTACATAGATATTCATCAAAATCTGTAATAATAATGCGGGCATCGATAATATTCATGAGTTACATATTCCCAAAGGATTGACCACATGCGAAATATGCACTTTTTTTGGCAGGGACGCCGGCGCTACCTCACGGTTGCCGTCATCATTGGGGTAATCATCCTCGCTCGTTTGGGGGTATGGCAACTCGATCGCCATCTGCAACGCATGACCAATAATCAACTTATTACTAGTCGTATGCAGATGGCGGCATTACCATTGGCGCAACTGGTGGCACTCCCTGCCAGTGACCGCAACTTTCGTGGCGTAAGTGCGGTCGGCCAATACGATCCTTCCCATCAAATCCTCTGGCGCAATCGGTCGTATGCCGGCCGTACCGGCTTTCAGATTTTGACACCGCTCCAGAGCGACGATGGTGCCGTGGTCTTGGTGAATCGCGGTTGGGTGCCTTACGAATCTGTAAATGCCACGTGGTCAACCCAATTCGCACCACCAACGGGGCTGCAAACCGTCATTGGCGTCTGGCGTGAATCGCAATCCCCCAGTACGACTATCGATGAAGCACCGCTGGTGAATGGTTGGCGCGATAAATGGTTTTTGATTACCATCCCTGCCATCCAATCCCAAATGCCATTCCCCCTTACCCCTGGATTTATCGATGTACAACCCGATGGTAGCACGCAAGCCGCCAATCAACCTATTCCTATCGTTACCACTGATATGGGCATGGGCTCGAATTTGAGCTATTCCATCCAATGGTTTGGCTTTGCGGTGATTTTGGCGGTTGGGTATATCGTAGTGGTGGGGCGGATGCGCTCGTAAAGCACGGTCTATTCCCTGACCACAAAAACTTTGTGTTGTTATTGTGGTCGGGGTAGAGAAACTTCTCGTATGTCTATGGAGATCGATAAATATAGTGTTTTGGATGAGCGTTGCGTATTAAATAAATATCTTGTATGAAAAAATTTTATTATAAAGCAAATTTTTGTTTCCTCATTTGCGTATTATTTATTTATTTTGATGCGAAAAATAGATTATTTACCATTTTTTGTCGTTTTTTTGTGTAAATTATTAATTAAAAAATACTAATTATATTTTCAAAATAATAAATAAAAATGTAATTAATTGTAATAAAATTATAAACAAAATACATGGTATATTGAGTAAGCAATAATTTTTATGCGTAGCATAGATAACAATTTCTAATTATTGTATATGAATATAAATAGATATTACGAGGGAACGTATGCGGAATTGGATATTGAGTATCGTCGTTGCATGTGGCATCATGGTATTTATAAGTAGCGTGGTAATACCGGTGAGCTATGCGGCACCACGCAGCACGAGTGTCACACCGAGTCCGTATCCAAAATCTGTACGTGCAGGTACTGATATAAAGAAAATTGCCATAGGTTCGTCATTTGCGATTGGATTACTCCAAAACGGTACCTTAATTTCCTGGGGAGATAATCGCAAATGGCAAACCACTATTCCATCTCGTTATAAAGATCGCGTATTTATTGATGTTGCTACTGGGATATCGACGGCATATGTGCTCGAAAACACGGGAACGGTGTATGCTTGGGGCGACGAAAATCTTTACGGAGAAGGAACTGTACCTGTTGCTGCGCAAAGCAATGTGACTGCGATTGCAGCTGGTGGTCGTAATGCAATTGCACTCAAGTCTGACGGTACTGTCGTTGTCTGGGGGCGGAACGATTTTGGTCAACTTGGTAGTCCTGCGCAATTGAATAACGTTACTGCTGTTGCAGTTGGTGCACGCCACATCTTGGCGCTCAAAGCCGATGGTAGCGTGGTTGGTTGGGGTGATAGAACGTATGGCCAATCGCAACCACCGAGCGGGTTGACGGGAGTGATTGCTATTAGTGCTGGTGACGATCACTCACTTGCACTCAAATCTGATGGCACCGTGGTTGCATGGGGTGCAAATGCGATGGGGCAAAGAAATGTCCCCAAAAATTTAACAAATGTTATCCAAATCGCAGCTGGGATGCAGTTTTCTGTGGCACTCAAGTCTGATGGTACGGTCGTTGGCTGGGGCAACAATTCGACGGGAGCAATCAGTTTTCCCGCGGGATTAGCCGGCGTTAGCACTGTGAACGCAGGGTATATCAATACGGTATTAAGTATGACGAATGGTGATGTCAAGACATTAGGATCTTCATTGTTTGATATGTTGATTACGCGTACAACGACTGTAACTCCTTATTATTCCCCCACGCGTACGGCCACCCGCACACGTACGGCCACCCGCACGAATACTCCTACTCCTACCAATACCCCGACTGACACCGCTACCGAAACAGATACCAATACCCCGACCGATACCGCTACCGAAACAGATACCAATACCCCTACTAATACCGCTACGTTTACTCCTACCAAGACTGCGACCGCTACCGAGACGGATACCCCTACCGAGACGGATACCCCTACCGAGACCGAGACTCCTACCGAGACGTATACCCCGAGTAATACCCCAACCATGACCCTAACAGCAAGTAATACCCCGACGGTGTCAAATACCGCCACAAAAACGTATACGCCATCAATGACGCCAACCGCTATTCCAATATTGCAAAACGGTAGTTTTGAAAATGCCTTAACGAATTGGACGGTGATGAACCAACGGATTGATTTGGGCGTTACTTCGATTGGGGGATGTACGTCACAAGACACCACAAATTACAATCAATTTGGTGGCGGTGGCTCACGTCCCACCCAAGATGGCGATGCTGGTACATTCTCTGGGTTTACTACTTCAGTGGTTACAAGTGCATATGGAGGGTTAGGACCTGCAGCAGGCGCAAATCTGGTGGAACTAAAATTGGGGAGTGGTTCAGGCACAGCGTTTCACGTAGCACATGGACCGGCGTTGTATAGTGATATATTCTATGGTATTAGTGGCCAATTAATTACCCTCAATTGGTTTTCGGCTGCAGGTGCAGATGATTTTGCGGTACTTGGCTATCTGCTTGATACCGGAACTTGTACGCAATACGAAATTCTTGATACGACTGGAAAAAATGTGTCAGGATGGCAAAACGCCAACGTGACTATTCCAACGACCAAATATGGATATCGTTTTGTGTTTGTCAATGGTACATTTGATGCTTCTGGTGGTGGTGCTTCTGGTGCGACGTTCTGGATTGACAATATTTCACAAGGTGCGGCACAAACTGTGACGTTTAATTCGGCATCACTAAACAACACCAAAAATAAATCAGCCAGCTATACAAGTGATCCGTTTGATGCCAATGATGTCACGACGACGACTTCAGGCTTGCCTGCAACGTTCACCTCATCGACACCGAGTGTTTGTACGGTGAGTTCGGGGAGTATTATCACGCTGGTGGGTTCTGGTACGTGTACCCTAGTTGCTTTACAAGGTGGTGGCATGAATGGGGGGACACTATGGGCATCGTCACAATCAGTCACTGGTTCGTTTACCGTGACCAACGTTGCCTATACCCTGACGCCATCGAATACACGCACCAATACGAGTACGGCGACCAAAACGAGTACGGCGACCAAAACGAACACGGCAACTCCGAGTAATACGGCGACTCCCAGCAATACCGCAACGATGACTGCCTCGAACACCGCGACAGCCTCAAATACGCGCACCAATACCAATACGCGCACCAATACCAATACGCGCACCAATACCCGGACGCGTACCAATACCCGCACCAATACGCCAACCTATACGGTAACGAATACCCCAACGAATACTGATACCGATACCCCGACAGAAACCAATACGTATACCCCAACGAATACGTCTACGCGTACAAATACGCCAACCAAAACATACACGCGCAGTCGTACATTTACGCCTACCGCACTGAAAAACATGCTCCGCAAAGTAGCCGTCGGTAATTCCTTTGTGTTGGGATTACTGCAAAACGATACGTTGGTTGCATGGGGTGATAATCGTCATAGCGAAACCACGATTCCGCCTGCGCTGAAAAATATGCGCTTTACGGATATCGCAACATCGGTGACAACCTCGTTTGGTCTGGGTGTTGATGGTCGAGTTTATGCGTGGGGTGGGAATGAATATGGTGAATTAAACATCCCTGTGGCGGCGCAAAGCAACGTGACCGCAATTGCTGCTGGTGCACGTTTTGGGATTGCACTCAAAACCGACACGACGGTGGTAATGTGGGGGCGAAATGACGCTCGACAATTAGACGTCCCTGCAAATCTGCGCGATGTCATTGCGGTAGCTGCCGGTGGTCGCCATACGGTCGTACTCAAAAGTGACGGTACAGTGGTTGCCTGGGGTGATAATACCTATGGACAGGCAACGGTACCGAAAGGATTGCGTAATGTCATTGCGGTAGCCGCTGGTGAAACCCACACATTGGCGCTCATTGACAACGGTAAAGTGGTTGGTTGGGGTGCGAATGATAAAGGACAACTCACCATTCCATCAACAGCAAGTAATGTCGTGCAGATTTCTGCTGGCCGGCGTTGCTCGTTGGCGCTCAAGTTAAATGGGAGCGTGGTGGCGTGGGGGAGTACGGACAATGGCGTGATTGATATCTCACCAGATATAAACAATGCTGTTGTGATTGCAGTCGCAAACCTCAATACCGTGATTGGTCGTGCCGATGGAAGTATTGCCGTGTATGGGAATAGTCTTTTTAATGCGTTGACTTCTCGTACTCCTACAAATACATCCAATCCGACCTTGACTGCTTCCGAAACATTAGTCCCTACGAATTCCTTGACGCCATCTAACACACGGACATTCACCCCGACTATCACGATAACCGCATCTACCATACCGACACGTACACGGTAAGTACATCAGGAGATGCACGAATGTTGGTGTCATTGCCTAGGCGCGGATACGCCTAGGCAATCTTGTTGTGGGGTTCCGTGATTTTGGTGCAGGAATTCTCATCAAAAAATCATTTATTTCGGCATGGTGTTTTGCTATGCTCAACGAGAGGACATAAATTATGTTGTATTTATACTGTGTAATGAGGAGGTAAAATGCAGTTTTTTAAAATAATAATATTGAGTCTCTGTGTAAGCAGTGGATTAATCTTCCTTCCTAAGATAGTTGTAGCTGCCACCAATACCCCCAAATGTACCATCAACGGTACAAATCGGAATGACGTATTGCGCGGAACGCCCCGCAATGATGTCATCTGCGGATTTGGTGGTAATGATACGATTATGGGAATGGGTGGCAACGATATTATTATGGGTGGCGCAGGTAACGACATCATTGATGGCGGTGCCGGTAATGACCTGTTACTTGGCGAAGATGGCAATGATACGTTGATTGGCGGGGTCGACAATGATGCGCTTCGGGGTGGGATTGGCCGCGACCAGTTGAATGGGGGCGCGGGTAAAAATTATTGTGGCATAGATGGTAGCGACAGTGTTGTTGGGACTTGTCCAATTGATCAAATCGGACCACAACTGAGTCTTATTGATTGGCCACAAATTCCCGTGGTAGTGGGGAATACACTGAGATTTACGTGGAATGCCAGCGATTCATCGGGGATTGTGCGCACTGATGCGGAATTTGTTGGTGCAAATGGCCAACGGGCTAATTGGTGTGCGCCATTGCCAGACAATCGGGTGAATGGTGATGAATTTTCTGGAATATATGCCGTCAATTGTGTGGTACCCACAACGGTAACTCCGCAACGGTATAACGTGACGCTCAGCGCCGAAGATTATTTTGGTAATCGTAGTGTGGCGCTGATTGGATCATTTTTGGTCACGAGTCGGGCTGTTGACAAGCAGGCGCCCCAAATCGATATTGTCGCTATCCCCGAAATGGAAGTGACTGCTGGCACCACATTGACGCTCAATTGGGATGTAACGGATGCATCTGGGGTGGCGAGTACGCATGTGAAATTTGCCGGACCCAGTGGCTGGATCACGAATTGGTGTGGGTTTGGTATCCTCGGCGACCGCATCAGTGGCGATGAATTTCGTGGTACATACCAAGTGAGTTGTGCCATCCCCGTCAATGCGGTGAGCCAACGCTATGACGTCTATATTGGCGCTCAAGATTATTTGGGCAATAGTAACGAAGCACAACAAATTTCGTTTCGCGTCGTCAATGGCGCTACCGATACTGCGGCACCCGTGATTAGCGATTTGCGTGCAACTGACACCAATCGTGGTGCCCAAGCGGTGATTCGCTGGCGCGCCCAAGACGAAACTGGCGTCGGGGGCATGATTGCCTGGGTGGCCTACGGTGATTATAACTTTGCTGATAATACCGGACGTGGGTATGTGAGCTATGACACCGGCGCAAAACTTATTTCTGGCACGGCTCAAGACGGCATCTACGAACAAACAGTGACTGTGCGTGCCGATGCCCCCGCCGGACGATACACGCTGTGGATGCGGGCTGGTGACACACTCGGGAACAGTACCCTCACCCACACAAAAGTCGAGTTTATGGTGCGCTGATTGCTTCTGGCGCAAAACGAACCACCCGCAAGGCCTATGCCTAACGGGTGGTTTTTGTTTTTTGTGCGCAGATTTAATACGTGATTTGGGCGTAGACGGGATGGTTGCCCAAGCGTTCGCGGCCGGCAAGGCCTGCTAATTCAATCAAAAAGGCTGCTTCGACGACGTGGCCACCGGCTTGGGCGACTAGTTCACAGGCCGCCGCAATCGTACCTCCCGTCGCCAACAAATCGTCGATGACGATGACGCGAGCGCCAGTGGGGAAGGCATCCTTGTGGATTTCGAGGGTGGCGGTGCCGTATTCGAGGGCATACTCGAGGCGGTGGGTGTCGGCAGGTAATTTGCCCACTTTGCGCACCGGCACGAGGCCAATCCCCAAGGCATAGGCGAGTGGTGCTCCAAAAATAAATCCCCGTGATTCGATGGCCACAATTGCATCAATCTGCTGGTCACGATAGCGCTCCACAAAGACATCAATGGCACGGTGTAGGGCGTCACCATCGCGGAGCAGGGTGGTGATGTCTTTGAATTGGATGCCGGGGATGGGGAAGTCGGGAATGTTGCGGATGTAGGATTCGAGTGGCTGTGTCATGGTTTGGTTGTTCCTTTGAGTAAGAGACGCAGTTGGCTATCTGTTGCAGTGATGGCATCGGCCGGAGTTTGGGTGCCAAACACGACTTGGTTGAGCATGGTATTAAGTGCGGCATAGACATCATCGCGTGTCAACGCTGGTGGCGGGGCAACAGCATCGGCACTGGCGTTACGAATCGCGAGCGCCACGGGGTATTCGGTTAATGATAGGAGCCGATTGGCAGGCTGGATCCCATAATTAAGCAATATGGTTTGATTTGCGGGTGTTAGCAACGCATTGAGCAAGGTACGGGTGGCAACGAGCTCCGGCAAGCTCAGGTGTTTGTTGACGGCTACCACGGTGCTTTGCAAGAGTGGATGTGCTGATTGGTTGGTGATGCTCAACAGCGGTAACGTGGTCACCCCGGTGGCATCACCCCATAACTGCGTATATATTTGATGATGGGCCGATGAGTCAATCACCATGGCGAGTTGCCCGGCGCCAACTGTTTGTTCGATGGTAAATACGGTATTGAGGTGTGTGAGCATCAAGGGATCATTGTTGAGGGTCGAAAGCCATGCGAGCCATGCTTCGCTCCCTGCCCTCCCGGTATCAGCGAGGACAACATTCCCTT
>CALFIC010000068.1 GCA_937876225.1 uncultured Chloroflexota bacterium
CGCAACAATCAGGTGCAGCCAGATGCCGTCGATTATGCCGAGCTCGCCTTGGCAACCAGCCACCCCCACGTCACCACCCGCACCGCGTGGTTGCGCGGCGGTTGGTGGGACTATGTCCAAGATTTCTGGGATGATTTGCACGCCGACGGTACCATCACCGACCCCGCCTATGGCACCCCCAGCCCCGCCGGTGCCAATGACACTGGCTCGCTCGCTGCGCACGTGACTATTGCCCCTGGTGATAGTCAGGTGATTACGTTTGTGTTGGCGTGGTATGTGCCCAATCGGCGCAAAACCTGGGAACGGACCGAGGCACCCCTCACCCAAAACCACTACGCCACCCACTACGATTCGGCACTGGCAGTGGTACGCGATTTGTTTGCTCGCCAAGCGTCGTTGACTACCATCACTCGCCAATTCCGTGATGTGTTGGCGCAAATGACCCTCCCCGAGCCGATGCGTGATGCCTTGGCGGCTACGATTGTACCGATGCGCTCGACTACTTGTTTTTGGTTGGCTGACGGGATGTTTTATGGCTGGGAAGGCTGCTTCGATGATGCTGGCTGTTGCGCCGGCAGCTGTACCCACGTCTGGAGTTACGCCTATGCCATGGCCTACCTTTTCCCCCAGCTCGAACGGGTGATGCGCCAAATCGAATTCACCGTCGAAACCGAAGCCGACGGCTACATGCTCTTCCGCACCTTCCAAAACTTCGGCGAAGAGTTCAAATGGGGCTGGGGTGATCAACGCCCCGAAGCCTGTATCGATGGCCAGATGGGCAGTGTCTTGCGGGCGTGGCGCGAATGGCAACTGAGTGGCGATGTGACGTGGTTGACCGCAATCTATCCCGGCCTCAAACGGGCTGTCGATTATGCCGACGCCCACTGGGATACCGACGGCGACGGCGTCCCCGATGGGCGCCAACACAATACCTATGATATCGAGTTTTATGGTGCCAACCCCTTGAGCACCCTCTATTACCTGGCTGGCATGCAGGCTGGGGTAGCATTGGCGCAGGTAATGGGTGATCACGCGAGTGCGGCGCGGTGGGGGGCGATTTGTGCCCGTGGCCAACAACAATTTATCGCCGATTGCTGGAGCGGCGACTATTTCATCCAAAAAATGCCCGATGTCGATGCCTATCGCTATCAACACGGGCTGGGCTTGTTGACCGACCAATTGCTAGGGCAGTTGCACGCCACCTTGCTTAATTTGGGCGATTTGGTGCCACTCGAGATGGTACAACGCACCTTGGCGGCTATCGTAACCCACAACTTCCGTACTGACTTCCATAGCCACAGCAACACCCAACGCACCTACGTGCTCGAAGACGAAGCCTGCTTGGTGTTGTGTAGTTGGCCAGACGGCGGGCGCCCGCGCTTCCCGTTCGTCTATTCCGAAGAAGTCTGGACCGGCATCGAATATCACGTGGCGGCCCACTTAGCTGTCAGTGGCAACGTAGCCGACGCCACCCGCTTGGTGGCGGCCTTGCGCGACCGCCACGATGGTCACAAACGCAACCCGTGGAACGAAGTAGAATGTGGCCATCACTATGCCCGCAGCATGTCGGCGTGGATGTTGTTGCCGGCCTGTAGCGGTTATACCTGCGATATTGCAGCGGGCTGGATGCGCTTTGCGCCCCAAGCCGCACTCACTGCCAGCGGTCACTACATGACACCCTGGTTCAATCAACGGGGCTGGGGCACCTACACCCAGACCCGCCTGCCCGATGGCTCGTGGCAACGCCAAGTGACCGTGTTGGGTGGCGAGATTGCCGGGCTCCGTATCGAATACGCCGACTAATTAGTCCGCGGCTGGCAAGCGGTAGCGTGCCGGCAGGTTGTACTGGTCGGCCAATGCCGTAAGCGTCGCATGGGTGCTGGCATCGAGGATGATACTCGGTGCCGGCACGTTGCGGCGTTGCCCGGGGATACGTGGATTGCCACGACTCGCTACAATCCGCTCGACAAAGGCTTGACCGTGCTGGTGCAGATGCGCTAGTCCCCCGAGGGCATCGGGGTCTATCCCAATCAACAGGACGCTGGTAGGCACCGGTTGGTGGGGCGGGTTGAGGAACGACGGCAGTTGGTCGTCGCTGACGCCACCGAGTAGACTCCCGGTGAGCAATGCAATCGCCAACCCCAGTCCATACCCGAGGGTACCCGCCGGCAGCAGTGCCCCTGCCAAAGCGGCCTGTGGGTTGCTGGTAGGTTGGCCGTGGGCGTCGATCGCCCAATTGGCGGGGATAGGTTGATTGCGCTCGGCGGCCGCACTGATTTTGCCTCGTGCTACTGCGGTGGTCGCCCCATCAAACACCAATAGGGGCTGGTGTGCCCCGGGAATCCCAATCGCCAGTGGATTACTGCCAATCATGGCGGTCGTACCCCCTAGTGGCGCCATGGCGGCAGGGGTATTGACGAGCATGATGCCGACGAGTTGGGCGGCGACGATAGCGTGGATGCTATGATCGAGCGCGCCCAAATGTTCGTTGCGGATGATGCCTACGCTGGCGATGCCATAGCGGCGTGTGGTGCGAATCAGGCGTTGCACCGCATAATGCGCGGCGATATGACCCATGCCGTGGTCGGCGTCGAGCAGGGCGGTGGCGCGCTGTTGGCGCACCCAGCGTAGGTGGGGGCGGGCGGTGACGGCACCCGCTTTCAGTCGCGTCAGGTAATTGGGCAGGCGGCGTACGCCGTGGCTGGGGATGCCACGGGCGTCAGCATCGGCGATGGCGTTGGCCACCAGCAGGGCATGGCGGGGGGATAGCTGTTGGCGGCTGAGCAAGGCGGCGATGAATTGTTGGAGCTGGGTGATATGCATGTGGTGGTTCTTTTTTGGGAAAAAACGTATGGTGCGGCGGTGAATAAGCAGCAGTATGATGGTACCGTGGCACCGGTCTCAAAAAGAAACAGCGGGCACCACATGTGGTGCCCGCTGTTGCGTATAACCGAGAATTAGTTCAGGGTTACGCCGGTGGTGATTGAACCATCTTTCAAGCCCTTGAGGATTTCTTCCATCTTGGTCTTGACTTCAGCGGGGATGGCACCATCAGCTTTGTTGTAGGGAGCCAAACCAATACCATCGTTGGCGGCGGAATAGACCATGTCGCCATTGGTGAACTTGCCATCAACTACGTCCTTGATGGTCAAGAAAACGGCTTGGTCGACGCGCTTCATGGCGCTCGAGATGATTTTGTCGGCACCAGGTGCGCCACCGTTTTGGAAGGTGGTGACATATTCGTCTTGGTCGACGCCAATGACGTACGTGCCAGCTTCAGCGGCGGCTTGGATACCACCTGAACCGGTTTGGCCACCGGCACCGAAGATTACGTCGGCACCTTCTGACATGAAGCTCTTGGCAGCTTCGGCACCACGGGCACGGTCGGTGAAGGTGTCAATGTAGACGGTTTTGACGGCCACGTCGGCTTTGATCGACTTGGCACCGGCTTCATAACCCTTGAGGAACTTCTGAACCGGGGGAATTTCCATGCCACCGACGGCGGCAATCGTGCCACTCTTGGTCATCGAAGCAGCCAACGCACCAGCCATGTAACCGGCTTGGTCTTCGGCAAACACCAAACCACGCACGTTGGCGAGGGCTGGGGCATACGAATTGTCCACAATGGCGAACTTGGTGTCGGGGTATTTGCCCGAAGCTTCTTTGATGGCATCGCCCATCATGAAGCCTACGGCAATCACGATTTCACACTTTTGTTCGACCAATGATTGGATGTTCTTGCCGTAGTCGGCTTGGGCTTGGGTTTCGATGTACTTGGTGCCGATGCCGAGATCCTTCTCAGCCTTTTGCAAACCCATGTAGGCGTACTGGTTAAAGGTACCGTCGTTGACTTTGCCCACATCGGTGACCAAACCTGCCTTACAAGGAAGGGCGGTCTTGGCGCCACAAGCTGGCAACATGATGGCCGCAAGGACCATGATGACCAGAGTAGCAAGAGTTGACTTTCGCATTGCATCCTCCATTGCGTTCACACGCAAAAAATCTGTACATACCAAACAAACTACATTAAGCCTGTTTTAATATGGTACTCATATTATACGGCGTTGTGCTATTGTGCGCAATAAAGAATTAGTAATGCCGTATATAATGCAATTAGTGAATATGCAACCAAGTTATGGCAGGGTTATTATGACGATTACCCGTCCCCTCGTAGAACCATTTGATATCCAACCAGTGGTAGATGGTCTCTGTACCGTCCACCAACTACAACAGCAACCGACCATGATTGTGGCAGTGGTGACGCCGATCCAAGCCACCGCAACTATTTTTCCTGTACTTCAAGCCCGTGCCCAAGCCCAGCAATATACCGTGTGGCTCCGCCAAATCGATGTACCCGGCCGCATCGAGCTGGTCTTTTTGCCTGGTGTTCCCCCCAAAACTGCCCCCCGCTGGTTGCTCGCCGTGAGTCTATTACTCTTGACGATGCTTTCGTGTTTGGCAGCAGGGAGCCTTTATCGGGGTATTGATATCTTTGCCCACCCGCTCCGTATCTACGAAGGCTGGCGTTTTGCCGCTACGATTTTGGGGATCTTGGCGACCCACGAGTTGGGGCATTACGTGGTGGGACGGTGGTGGGGCGCACCGGTCAGTTTGCCGTACTTTATTCCCCTCCCGCCACCACTCAGTTTTACCGGCACGCTGGGGGCAGTGATTGTGCAACGTGAGCCGATGCGTGACCGCCGTGTGTTGTTTGATGTGGGGCTGGCGGGGCCAATTGCCGGTTTATGTGTGGCGATTCCGTTGTTGTTTGTGGGACTCAGTCAATCAACCGTTGGTCCGATGCCGACGAGTGGCTTCGTCCAAGAAGGCAATTCGGCGTTGTATCTGGTGGCCAAGCTCATCATGTTCGGCAAAATTTTGCCGGGTGCAGGCCTCGATGTGCAATTGAGCGACGTTGCTTTTGCCGCCTGGATCGGCCTCTTGGTCACCATGTTTAATTTGTTGCCCATCGGGCAGCTTGATGGTGGTCACGTAGCCTATGCCGTGCTGGGGCGCTATGCGATTTATGTGGCCTACGGGATGATTGCATTTTGTGTGTTGTTGGGAGTTTTTGTTGATAGTACCTGGTTGGTATGGGGTGTGATTGCCACCTTTGCCAATCCCCGCCACCCGGCCCCCTACGACGACACCACGCCGATTGGGCTATGGCGCATGTTGCTAGCCTGTATCACTGTGATAATTTTGATTTTGTTGTTGACGCCGGCTCCGCTCCACATCGTGCCGTAGGGTCGTTAGCGTGTCACATAGAGTGGGTTACTAAACACCCACGGCAAGGTTTTTTTGCTGGCTTCCACGCGGTAAACGCCACTTTCGTTGATGGTGGTGAGCAAGGCGCGATTGCCTTGAAGCTTGACTTGGCCATTGTGGATGAGGCGGACGGTGGCGTTGACGCCGAGGTCGATTTTGACGGTAATTGGACCTTGGCGGAGTGAGGCGATGTCACCGGCAAACCAACGCTCTGCGCCGCGGAACCCAAAAAACTCAAAATTGGGGCAATCCCCTTCGAGGCGGTTGACCATGTAGCTCCGCCCTTGCGCCAAAGCGCCGTACACCATACGCATAGCATTGGTGACATTGTTCGATAAACGTTCAGGCAACCATAAATAGGTCGTTAAGGTACCAAATGCCCAGCGATATGGGAATACTTGTAGTCGCCCAAAGGGTGACGGGCGCAAGAAGGCATGCACGTCGACGCCCCAAACGCCAAAAGTGCGCTTGCCTGCCATGTTGAGGGCGTCCCACCATTCGATAGTCGCTTTGGATGGACCACTAATGCCCCGTTTAGGGAAGGCGTAGAGTAGCTCTTTGTTGCGGGGTGTGATATGCTCACCCCAGTCACTCATGAAGTTCCATAGCTCAATTCCCATACTGCGTCCCGCATTGCGGGTCGGACTGTTGATATTCCAGTCGTCCCAGCGGTAAATTCCTTTGAAATCATTGTATTTTTGTTCATCAGGATGCGCAATAATCCCAAATCCACCAGCATCGTACGTTTGATCGATGAATTGTTGCGGTGGTAAGGTATTCGAAATAACCTGCTCGAGGTTGAGTGCCAAAAAATGGTTGTGGAATGGGGTGATTTCTTGGTCAACCAATGTGAGTACGCGGTCATACCACCCCTGCTCGCTCCGTCCTTCGAGCGTGTCGTGGTCGGTGATGATAATCCACTCTAGCCCCGCTTGTTGGGCGGCATAGGCGATGTCAGGGATATTGCCACTGCCATCGGAATAATGGGTGTGGATGTGGAGTGCCCCCGGACTAATATGCATAATCCCTCACTACCAAATAAACGGAATGAATTTGTTGGTGTGGGTGCGATAGGTGGGGTAATCGGCGAAGCGCGCGCAGAGGAAGCCTTCTTCGCGGTTGGCTTTTTGATTGAGTAACAAAATCAACGCCACCACAAATACCCCACAAATACTGCTTTGCGAAATAATTGCCACACCAACACAGGCAGCGAGTAATCCAGTATAGATAGGATGTCGTACAATAGCATAGATACCAGTAGTGACGAGTTGACCATCGTCGAGGGGTTTGGGGTAGGCAGTCAGGTTGGCGCCGAGATGGCGGAATGCCACCACCAAACAATAGATACCAAGGATCATCATGCCGACACCGACAATACTCGTTGCGATACCGCGTGGTTGATGCCAAGGATCAAAAAATCCACTCACGATGATACACCCAATCAATACAAACTGCCCAATCACCCACCCTTGGCCACGTGACACGCTGTTTGCCATCTGTGTACTCGATTTCATTCAAAATTCTCTACGTATTGAGGTAATCATACCATGACCGATGTTACCACCGCACAACAAATTCCTGCATGCTATGACGAAGACGCCTATGGCCGGATTATCATGAATGGCCGTGATAGTGCATCGTTGTTGCAACGCCTTACTACCAACGATGTCCTCGCCCTCCAACCTAATCAAGGCCTGCAAACGGTGCTGACGACGCCGATTGGCCGCATCATTGATGTGCTCCAGGTCATTAGGGTGGCCGATGCGCTATGGGTATTGACGAGCCCGGGCCAAGGCCCGGCAGTTTATAGTCACCTCAAAAAGAATATTTTTTTTAATGACCAAATCACCCTGAGCCCTGCAGCCCGTTCGCACCGCCAAGTAGCGCTCTACGGGGTAGGTGCTACGGCGTTTGTCTCACAGCTGAGCGGACGTGACATGACGACGATTCCCCAATGGCAAGCGAGTGTTTTTGCAGTGGCTGATGCCGAGGTGATTGCAACGCCGATTACACCTCTCGCTGGCGGTGGCTGGCGGCTACTAATCCCGAGTGGCGCAGTGGCGGCATGTGGGCTTGATGGATTGTCGCCGGTATCTGATATTACGTTGAACCAATGGCAGGTCGAAGCAGGGGTGCCGGCCTATGGCCACGAATTGAGCACTGATTACATTCCCCTCGAGGCCGGGCTCGAGCAGGCGATTAGCTTCAAAAAAGGGTGCTATGTCGGCCAAGAAATCATTGCCCGTATGGAAAGTCGTGGCCGCCGTGCCAAACAACTGAGCCGTATCCGCCTTGCGTCCCTCGTTGCGACCCCGGCGGTGGTTACCACTGTTGCCGGGAAGGATGCTGGGATCGTAACTCGGGTGGTAGATTCGCCCCGTTATGGCGTGATTGGTTTGGCTTATCTCAAAACCCAAATCGATGCCAGCGAACCGTTGTGTGTGGGTGATGTGGTCGTGCAACGCAGTGATGATGCATGGCAGGGAGTATGAACAATGGCACCAAGCCAAGTTGAACGAATTTGTCCGGAATGTCGGGCAGCCCAAGCGCTCGCTGCTCACTATTGTGCTACCTGTGGTGCACCGCTTGAACGCCTCGTGCCGGTGCGTGCCACCCAGTGGCTCCCCGCCGTGGTGCGCCAACAAATGCACCACCCCCTCGTGCGGGGTGCCGCAATGGGCGCAATGGCAGTAGTCATCGAAGTGGTGGTAGTGCTGATTCGCCGTGCCCTATCGCGCCAGGTCGAGCAGCAGCTGATTCCCCGTGGCGATGCGGCGTTGCCTGCCACCCGCCAACCATCTGCGCCAGCCGCCACCCCGCGACGAACCACCGTCACTGCCCGGCGACGGACGTGGCTGTGGCAAGACAAAAAAGGCAATACCCGGAGCGATGAACAACTGGAGTGGTACCGTGTCGACGAGTAATGCGCGGATTGCGCAGTTGACATTGGTAACACGCCTGCATCGCCAGCGTTTAAGGTTGGCGTTCGTGCTTCAAGTGGCGACACCATTGACGATTGCCTTCGCCATCTGTCTCCTTGCTATCACGATTGCCGCCCAATTGGTGGCAATCCCCTCCCGTAGCTATTGGATCTTTGCGACGATGTGCTGCTGGCTCATCAGTGTGGTGCTTGTGAGTATCTGGCGTGTGCGGCGTCTACCCTCCATCTGGCGCCAGCTTGACCTGGCATATGGCTGGCAGTCGTCGCTGGCAACGGCGCTGTTTTTTATCAATTCACCACCGACACAACTCCTCGCTGCGGCGCAATATCAGGCGACACTCGACTTAATTGCTACCACTCCTGCGCGACAATTGCCGGTATGGTCGCGGCGCATGACATTCAGCGGTGCGAGCATGCTGTTATTGGTTGTCGGTGCATGGTATTTGCCGACGCCGTTTGATGCCCAAATCGCTCAGCAACGCCAATTCCAACAATTAGCGCAGTCGGTCGCGCAGAAACTCCAACAACTCCCTCCGCTCGTGCCTATCGATGCCACGGCGCTTGCTACCAGCCCTGATGCTCAAACACTGGTCGCCCAACTCAATACTGCGAGCGCACAGGTCGCCAGCCAAGCGCAAGCCAGCCAACAACTGCAACGCCTCATCCCCCAATTGCAACAAGCGTCACCTGCGCAACAACAGACCTTGTTGGACGCTGCGCAATCAACCCTCGGAACCACTCAAACTACGGCATTGCAACAGGCGTTGACGCAAGCCCAACAAGGCAATCCGGCGCCACTCCAGACCTTGGCAGACCAAGCCCAACGTCAATCCCAAGCTGCTAATCAGTGGCAACAGGCGCTTGTTGATGCCAAAAACCAAACCCTTGCGCAGTCC
This sequence comes from uncultured Chloroflexota bacterium, assembly GCA_937876225.1. Classification (GTDB taxonomy): domain Bacteria; phylum Chloroflexota; class Chloroflexia; order Chloroflexales; family Roseiflexaceae; genus UBA965. The sequence goes on from CALFIC010000068.1 coordinate 9,106, forward strand.
CAATCCGGCACTCCCACCAGCCAATCCCCGCCTAAGCCAGCCGCGGCAAGCTCGAGTCAAAGTGGGTCGAGTGCGAGTCAAAGTGGGTCGAGTGCGAGTCAAAGTGGGTCGAGTACGAGTCAAAGTGGGTCGAGTACGAGTCAAAGTGGGTCGAGTACGAGTCAAAGTGG
>CALFIC010000069.1 GCA_937876225.1 uncultured Chloroflexota bacterium
GGGTGTGGTATATGTTTTATTTTTATCATCAACTTTCATGATTGAAATAGTAAGATTCATATCAACGCCATTAAATAATTTACCAGGTCTAACAGCATAGTTACTATGCCAAACCGTATATGACAAGTATAACTTTTGCAAAGAATTCATTCCGTCAGTAGAAATTGATGCAATGGGAACGATATAACCAATATACGAATTCGACTTGAATAATTTCGTGCATCGTTCAATCACAAACGCATATAAATTAGCACTTTTTTCTGTCTGATATGACAGAACTTGATAATCATTACGTACCTTAGGGTAACCCACATACGGTGGATTGCCTACAATCACATCAAAGCCACCACGCTCCTCCACAATCGTATAGAACTCGCTACACCAGTGGAACGGTTCGTGACTGGTCTTCCACGCCGCCAGCGCCGGCGCGTTATTCACATCGACACGGTATTCATCCGCCAAGCGCAAATCTAGTACATGTGCGGTCGCAGCTAACTCCTGTGTCAGTGCCTGTTTATCGGCATAGGCCGCCCCATAATTTGCCTGCTGCTCGCGATAGCGTGCCGCCGCTTTGGCCAGCGTTTTGAGTCGGTCAGTCAACGCCGCCTGCGTGCCATCGAGGTCGAATCGGTTGGACTGCACCGCATCAGTCAGCCGCGCATAGCCCACCAACGTGTTGCCCGCCCGGATGTTGAAGTCGATATCGGGCAGTGGTTCGAGCTGTTGCAACTCGCTAATCTGCGCCGTCAGCTTAAGGAACAAGCGTAGTTTACAGATTTCGACCGCTTCTTCCATGATGTCGACGCCGTACAAGTTGTTGATCATGATGCGCTTGAGCACCGTATAGGCCTGGCTTTTGTGGGTACTGATATCGTTCAACACCGTGGCCACTGCCTCTGCGTGGGCTACGAGCTGACCATCGACCCGCAACACCGCCATGCGGTCGAGACAGGCATCATAGATGGGTTTGAGGATGTTGAGGGCCGCAAACAAAAACGCCCCCGAGCCCACCGTCGGGTCGAGCACACTCAGCGTCTGCAAGCGCTGCCACAGCGTCATCACTTGGCCAATCTCGGCCCGAGCAATCACATCTTGCAAAAACTGGCGCACATCGAGGTTGTCGGTAATCAGTTGATTGCTACTGCGGATTTCGCCAGCCCGCATACGCTCAATCAGTTGCTCCGCCCGTTGTCGGCGCACCACAGTTTCACGCCAGATCTCGGTTGGCAGTTTGTAAGCCTCATCGGCGGGCGTATTCCAACCACCTCGTTTGCCCACATCCGTGATACCGGCAGCGATTGCTGGCGGCAAGGGCAACTCGAGGCCCTGGCGCACCGCCGCAAAGATATAGCGCTCGGGGTCATCGGCCAGCAATTGCCAATCGGCGTCGGTCGCGACGATGTCCAGCAAAAAGGGCACAATCGTGCTCCGGCAGATATATTCGGTGATGTCTTCTTTGGTGTAATAGGCCCCCATTTGGCGTTGGTTGATATATTTTTCAAAAATATAGCCCAGCACATCGGGGTTGATTTCGTTGCTATTGGCGTTGAGCGGGCGATCGTCGAGGTGCCACGTCCAGCCATCAAAAAAGGTGAAAATCTTTTGGAATGCCTCATCGGCAATCATAATGGTTTGGCCGTGCAGTTGTTCGATTTGGTGCTGATTAAAAATACCCCCGTTGAGGTAGGGCACATCACCGAGTTTGGCTTTGGATTCCGTAGCCCGTTCGGAGGGCTTTTTGGCGAAACCCTCAAAAAAGAGTGGGCACAAAAACTCTTGGTAATAGTTCTGTGGGTGTTTTTCGAGGTTGCTTTTGAGGTAATCGACGTCATTGGCGACGAATTGCTTTTTTTGCAAAAAGTAGATAAACATCAAGCGGTTGAGCATCACCGACGCATACCAGCGTTGCATCTGTTCATCGGGGATACCATCGATGAAGCTCATAAACACGTCGTGCTGTTTTTTGAATTCATCATAAAACTTCTTGGTAACCCGCTCGACTTCGGCCAAGGGATTGAGCATCTGCAACACGTCGACTAGGGTCAACTGCTCTTCTTGGTCGAGGCCGAATTCCATGCGTGCCAAAAAGGTTGCCAATAGTTGGCGTTCATTCGGTTCATTAAATTCACGGAGACTACGCTTACGTTGCGAATCTCGCGTGCTGAACTGCCAGATGCGTTGAACACCACAATCAAAAATCAATACTTTGTTTGGGCATTGTACATAAATAGCTTGCTCGATACGCGTCCGTGCTGCTTTGTCAGGCATTTGATCGACTTCGGCACGCAGTACCAGATACCCTCGTTTTTGCGCAATAGGAAGAAGCGCCAGCAACCCAGTGGGGGTACTAATTTGCAGGGGTTGGGCATGATCCCAGCCTAATCCCACAAAAAGGGATCGGAGGGCATCATGCTTCATACTAGTCAGATATGACGTAATTTGACTTAACTTCATTGGGCGCTTCCTTCTACCAATCCAAGGCTACAGACAATACTCGCAATATCCTCGGCATCAGCATCGGTGTGATTAGCAATAAACAACAGATTATCGCGCTGAAGCGACATCACACGATCAGCAATATCGCCAATTTTGGTATCTTTGTTACGCAATAAGCGATTGAGCGTATCCGTTGCACGTTCGGTAAACGGGGTATTGACCATCCGTTCAACTACTCGTTCAAGTTCGTAATCACGAAAAAGCGTCACCGATAGTTTTTTGACATGGTCAAGGAGCCGATTATAGGTACGATAGCGCGCACTATTGACTGGACCAATCCCCACTTCTTGGGCACGGTATTCTTCACTAACTCGCTCAAGGATACCAGCAACCAACGCATCGTGTGTCGGATGGAGCTCCATGCGAGGAGTATCACTTCGACAAGCAGCCAAATCAATCACCCGCTTGGCCGATTGCGACACGATATCACCCGCTAGATTTACATAGTTCAAGGCACTCAAGCCGCTCTTGGTACGCACAAAACTCAATACCCCTTGTGGTTCACCAACCCCAATCTCATGCGTTTTGGCCGAACGAATTTGGGCAGGCAGCTGAGCGATTTGTTTTTCAAGATGCGGATTTGCCTGAATCGCATTGGCCCAAATCTGATAACAATAAGAAGCCATATCAACATCATTATCAGTTTCTTCATAAATCGAGGTGTGTTCGGTATAAACGTCGTTGATGATTTGATCATTCGCGATATCTTCGAGGAATTGTTCATCACCACCAATAATTTCATTATTTGAGCGCAAACGGTCGGCAATACGTCGGCGCAATTTCAGCACTGCTTCAACGCCATCGGTCGGCAAGAATGAATAACACAAAATCTCATGTGCTTGTTGACCGATACGGTCTACTCGACCAGCCCGTTGCACCAATCTGATAATCGCCCACGGCAAATCAAAATTAACCACGATATGCGCATCTTGCAGATTTTGACCTTCAGACAGCACGTCTGTCGCCACAATCACCCGCAATTCATTCGCAGGCTCAATTGTTTTACGCCGTGACAACGGACTAAAGCGGTCTGCCAATTCAGCCGGGTTGTCAGAATGCCCAGTGACTTCGGCTATCTGTGGGATTTGCCGTTTTTGGAGTTCTCTCACCAAATAATGGGCTGTATCAGCAAATTGCGTAAAGACCAATACTTTTTGATGCGCATGGGTCGTCGTCAATAAATACTCGAGTGCATTCAGTTTTTCATCGGTTTGGGCATCCCACGCACCAACCATATTAATGATTGATTGCAGGTCAGTATTATCCTTTTGGAGTGCATCACGCAAGCCTGGCGCAAATAACGTCGGACGCAACCAACGCACATTGGCATTTGCAATTATTTCGTAGAGTTTTTGAGCTGATTCCGACAATATAGCCGCGGGGTCTTCTTCTGGACCACCATACAAAAAGTCTTCGTCATTAATAACCGCATCAAATTCTGCCGCATCAAATTGCCCAATTGGAATATTGTTGTTGGTATCAAGGGCATAAATCAACATCGCATTACGCATGATATGGCGTTGTAACGACTGCAAGAATACTTTGCCACTGCTTTCGAGGCGTTTGAAAAAGCTCGAGCGCGCAAAACCTTTGAGGCGCACACCAGCTCGGCCCAAATCGTCCACAATATGCTTTTCTTCAGTCGTGAGCACCACATTGGTGGCAATATACCCTTTGAGTCCGTACCGTGGTAACTGCAATTGCCCAATGATGTCAATCACCGTATCACTAAATAACCGGTGATATTGATCACCTTCATTCACCGTAAACCGTGCTGTTTTGGGCAACCGGGTAGGGAAGTAGCTCCGTTCACCGTTCCCAAATGTCAGGTAGGATTGTTGTTTGTCCTCATCAAATTTGGCGTAGTTCTTTTTGATGAAACTGCGGGTACGCCGCACCATAAATAAGCGGAGCAGGTCGCGCCAATCCTCAGGGAAGTGGCTATGTGCGAATGCTTTCAACGTATCCGGGCGTGCTTGCGTCAAAATTCTGTCACGATACTCAACAGGCGCTTCACGGAGCCAGCGCTCGGGGCGTACCGGTAATCGTGTATCTATATCAAGAAAAAGGCGTAATTGGGTGGCAATGTCGGCTGCCGAAATATTGTATGGTGTCGCCGAGAGCAAAATCACTTTTGCATCTTGTTCGGCAATATAATCACGCACATATTGGAATGATTTACTCTCGGGATTGCGCAAATTATGTGATTCATCAACAATTATTAAGCGAAAGCGCCGCGATTCGTTTTTTAGTTTATCGGCCATAGAAATCGAGCGTACTTCGGCATTCAAATCATATTTATTGACATAGTCATTTTTCCACATCGGCACAAGGTTTTTTGGACAAAGAATCAGCGTTCGTACATCATAGAGTTCTTCAAAAATTCGCACCAAGGCGGTGGCCATCATCGATTTGCCCAACCCTACCACATCACCCAACAATGCTCCACCCCGCGTATCGATATGGCGGGCGGCTAGTTGTACCGCAGCCACTTGAAAATCAAGCAAATCACGGCGAATGTCCGTGGGAATACGATACCCACTTCCTGAAATCACATCTTGCGACATGTGATAAACCATTTTGAGGTATATCTCATAGGGAGTAACTTTGCGCACCCACCCTTCGTCGATCATTTTGATCAAATCATTACTGATGTCGACACAACTACGGTGATCCCACAAATTGTTATACCAGCCTTGTAAGTGCGTGACATTTTGTTGATCGGGGTTATCTACGGTCAGTTCGCCTTGACCACGCAACCCAGCCGCGGTGAGATTACTACTGCCGATAAAGGCAATATTGGCATATGGTGATTGGCGATTTTGATCATAAGTAAGATAGAGTTTGGCGTGAAGCTGATGATTAGTATAGAGTTTGACGACGACACGCTGTGCCTGCAAATCATCACGGAGTTGAAGTAACGTGGCTTCATCGCTTGGATTCGGAGTACGAAAGCTAAATTGATCAGCAAAAAGTTCCAAGGCGGCCTTTTTGCGTTCATTGATTTGTAGATTGGTTACTTCTTTGTTAGCACTACTGCGCAATGATTGCCGCACGCTAACATGCGGTGCATTCGACATGCCTACGATGATGCGGAGCTGGCTTGATTCACCACCCTGATAGTGGGCGATTTTGGGTGCAATATCGGTATAGCCATGCAGGTTGAAATATCCCACACAGACATCAGCATGCGATGAGCTCGCAAGTGCGTTAACCAACCGTGATAAAAACAGCGTATTTTCTTGCATATTGTCATAGATGTTGGGCATAGTTCACCTTTTCGTTCTTCGTTGTAAGTTCCTTCATTCTACCTCTATTTACGTTCAACGTACAATAACAATACCACCACCTATTCACGGCAGTGTGATGCGTATATTCACAGTAGATTGACCCACTCAAGTGGCAATTCCCCCCTCAATCACACAAACGCCCGGGTCGCCACCACATAGCCAGCCAGTACGGCTTTGATGCGTTCTTTGATGACGTGTTCGCGGTAATGGAGCTCCCACAGGTTGTTGCGGGTATAGCGCATCTGGAATGGTTCAGGCAGGTGGCCGAGCACTTCGCTCACCACGATGCGGGTGGTGGGGGTTTGCGGGTGGGGTTGGTGGGTGGACGCTTTGTAGTCGTCAGCGCTGAGTAGGGCCACATCGATGGCAAACTGGTCGGCGATAGCGAGGAGCACGCCCTTCATATGTTTGGCACGGCCACCTTCAAAGCGGCGCCCGGCGTATTCGACCCAATAGCGGTGCTGGGCATAGCCATACTGGAGCGCCTGGTCGCTGGTGGTCGCAAACAGCTGTGCGTCATCGGCTTGGTCGTCATCCTCACTAGCGGGCGGCTCGTCATCGAGCATACCAAACATGGTCTGCACCACCGTTTGGTCGAATAACGTGGCTTGTTTGGGGACAATCGCCCAGTGAGTGGTGGGCAGCGGCGAGGGCGGCGGAGGAATCAGCAGCAGTGCTGGGGGCGCTGGCACCACAAACAACTCGCGCACGGTGCGGATGCTGCGGGTGGTCGGCCGCACATCATCTCCACAATCTTCGCGGTAGGTATGCCGATAGCCATACCCCTGCGGGATACAATTCCCGATGACGACATCGAGGCGTGAAAAGTACACGCCACACTGATTGCATTGCATAACACTCCTTGATTGCTGATGCGAGGGAATCTACGTATTTTGTACTGGAGATTGGGGTGATTGCTATACTCGTTGGGGTCATAACGCTTAGTTTCAATAATACAGAACCCCCTCCTTGAAATCTGTTCAAAGAGGGGGTAGTTGTGTTTGCCACGCTATGGCAACACACACGTGCCGGCTGAAACATCAACGACCACACGATTCTCACCAGCAACACCAGACAGCAATGATTCCAACGTCGATTTCGCGTTATCAGCAGTAGCCTTCATGAAATCGCCATCACATACTTTGTCTAATATTTTCTGCTTCGATAGCTTTATCGTATTTGTTTTGAAGGCATCGTTTTCTTTGAAAAGTTCAGCCATCAATCCAACCAACTCATTCTTGTCGTCATCTAATACTTCTATGCTCTCTGGCGTAACGTCAACTGTCAGTATTTCGCTGGCTGGAGTATGCACGGTATAGATTATTTTATCTCCTGATGTTTCGCTGGTAATGTCCGTGGTATCGATGTCTTTGAGATTAACGTTCCCATACACTTTCCCTGAGACACGAAGTGTGATTGCGCGGCCATCCGACAGATTATTGAAAAAAACATCAGCATTTTGGATACTGCTTTTCAAACTATCCCACCACGTCTTATTATTTTTTGTGAGTGCATCCCAATTCTTGCGTGCGTCATTGGGGACAACAAACACCAGATTCTCAACTGACTTATCAGCGGTCACTAGATTTGCACTCGCATGCACCTTGCTGAGAATCATCGGCTTGTAGTCTTTTTCCAGCACCGAGGGGTTGACAGACGCTTCTGGTGCTTCACATATAAACCCTGACACAATCATCATATCTAGGTAGGGTATCTGCGTATAGCAAGCCGCATACTGCACAACCACGACAACTATAGCGAAATAGAGCGCAAAGCGGATCAATCCCTTCAATGTATCGGTAATGAATTCTATTGTACCGGTAATAAATCCCATTCTATGCTTCCTTCTATTTCAACGTTTCAGTTCGCTTGATTATAGCAAGTTTTGACCAAATTCGTAATACGCATAATGGCATTTTTACGGTATACTCATTCCATCCAACACAATAAGGAGAGATGATGACGACGATTCAAACACCGAAAAGTGATGATATCTACCAGCAGTGGCTCAAGACTGCGGTCGGCGCGCTGTCGAAAGCAGCACGATCAAGCGCAACCCTACGCATGACTGAACGCAACGTCATACGTTGCACATCACTTATCGACGATACCGCGGCAAATCACTACAACACACTCTTGCAAAAAGAACTCCGTGTCACGTTCCGTTTCACAGACTATGAACTCAACGACAAAAACACCAATGAACTGATAAGAATCGGTACCAATGCGCGCACCAAAGAAAACGATGATGCCTACCGCGTTTTGTACATCACATTTGGGCAATTAAGCGTCACCGCAGCAGACATGACCATTTCCGCACCCATATTCCTCTTGCCTATCAAAATTATCCGCGACAAAGATGACAAAAAACGTGTCCGAATTGGTCGCAACGGCGACATTATCTTGAATCGTAGCCTGCTACGCGAACTCCAACCACGTGCGTTAGACCATGGCAAAGCAATGCAGCAAAAAATCATCGATTTACTGCGTGCAAGTTATGGCGACGGCACACCGATTCAACCAAAGAATATATCCGACATCCATGCATTCATCAAAAACGAGCTCTTACCTATAACGAACACGCTCTTTGAGCATGCGAACGCCGCCCTTGAGGAAAACACCGTCAATATTGGGGTATTCCAAACAGAGAAAGATGCGTTCATTCAAGATATCCAACGAATCATCGACGCTGGTGCTAATCGTGACCGTTCGAGCCTTGATTCCTTCCTTTTGCCGAAATTAAACCAAGGCGGATCACAAAACGACACAGTGCAAGCAACTAATGCCGATGCACGCATACTCTATCCCTTTGAAAAATATTTGACCTATTCGTGTGATGCGAGTCAACGGAAGGTCCTCGATCGCATTCTCAACAAAGGTGAATCCGTTGTTGTACAAGGTCCTCCTGGAACGGGGAAAAGTCAGACCATCGTCAATTTGTTGCGTTGCGCAGCTGCAATGGGCAAGAAAGTCGTTTTCGTCGCCGAAAAAGACGCTGCTTTTGAGTCCATTATCGATAAAATCAATCCTAATTGGCTCGGATCAGAAGCAAAAAAGAAGGATGGAAATACCCTCTTTGATGCTTTTGTTCTCGATGCACGCTACATTAGTTTTAAACAAAAAAAGAAAAAAAGTGAATATCGCAACGAATCAAAAAATGCCGGTAATCTGCCCACCAAAAATGAAACAAACCCAGCACATCGCTCATTCGTGCGTATGTCACGGCTCTTTCAGCGTATTACCACCATGTATGACATGCTGACAAACATCGCAGCACATCCTGATAGCGCCCAGGGTGTGACTGATGGTGAAGAGCAGCTCTCGATTACAGAAGTGCTCTATAAATGGGGTCCAGATGCACGTCCTGCCCTTGCACCGCAGTGGATACAAACGTACGATACTTGGGACAAATTAAAAAGCTTCTATACAAATGATGTGAAGTGGTATCGCATCTGGGAACTAGAGACGTGGCGGGGCTATTACATTCGTCTCTTTGGGGCGCTCTCACTTCCTTTCGCACTCGCGGTACGAGACAGAATATTCGTAAATGGAGACATCAGTGGGGCATTCCCTTCAGACGCCCATGACCCTGAATATACAGAATTGCCGAGCATCCTGCGGCCATTAGCAAGTATTATTTCGTACTATGTCCAATCCACCAATCAGCAAAGTCAACCCGAGCCTATATTTAAGTTAGCGGCACACGAAGTCTTGTTACGAGATCTACTGACGCGACGACGCTATGCATTTCGGCCACCAGCGAATCCCAACAGAGAGCAAGCCAAACGTACGCTATTAGGGACAATTGCGTACAAGTTTGAATCACTCATATACAAATTGTTCAATCCCACTTCTATCACAAAGTTTCTCCGTAGATTACAAGAGTATTCTGTCGATTTTGGCAAAACGTATTCGCAAGACCTCGATAATTATGGAAAGATTCGCTTTGCAGAAGCGGCATTGACCCACGTTAATTCGGCACAATTAACTGAATTTGACTCCACATGGGATGACATGATTCAAGCATTCCCCATTTGGCTTGCTACACCGGAGTCATTGCCAGCACTTCTTTCGACCAAACAATTATTTGACATCGTAGTCTTTGATGAAGCCAGCCAAATCATTCCCACTCATGTGGTTGGGGCACTCTACCGCGCCAAACAATGTGTTGTCATGGGTGACGAAAACCAACTCCCCCCGACGACCTTCTTTGAGCGCACAGACCGGGACGACGATATGATTCCGGAATTGCGCGAGTTTTTGGCAAGCACCGGATCAAATCTTATTGCGTGGGCCAAACAATCCAATCTGCCAACCTACGAACTCAAAAACTTCTACCGTGGCAGCGAAGAATTGATCCGTATGTCGAATCAACGCTTCTACACAACCGGGATTAACAGCGGCCTGCTCACATTACCAGATACCAAACCCACCGGTCATATCGTTCACCACGTAATTGCACCGCGCGAGGATGCAGAAAACGGCACTAAAGCAGTCATTCACAAAGTCAAAGAAGTCACTCAAGCAATCCTCAACGACCCTGCCAGCGAAGGTGTCATCATCATCTGTACTGGTCAAAACGATGAGGAAAAAGCAGAAGAAATCTTGGCTGATTTACTGTACGAACGTGATTCCGACGACGACAGTGCATCGAGTACGGAGAGACTACGCAAACAAGTGCGCCTCCGCCGGATCGAGGATGTACAAGGACTCGAAGATAGTCACGTCATACTCTTTTTGCACCAACCACAACGCACCGCAGACGGCTATGTAAATCTTCAATTCCTCGGTCCAATCAACGGTACGAATGGTCACAAACGACTCAACGTTGCATTAACCCGAGCTCGCAACAAAGTCATTTTGGTCACGACATTCGAAGCTGACGAACTCGCAGCAGGTGGCATAGAACTGAATGACGGGTGCTCGTTCCTCTTCAACTACATGAAGGACATCGACGTCATCGATCGCAACACGACGAGCCTGTCAGACAACAGCACGAATTGGGAACGCGCTATCTATGATGTCGTCTTCAAAGGGGATGCGCTCACCGGCTGGCGGGCACACTATGAGTACGGACGCTCGCGTTATCCGATTACGTATGCGTTTCGGCGCACGGCCATGGGCAAAGAAGATGGCAACTTTGTCTATGCCTTGGAGACAGATCTCGGTAGATTTACCCGCAAGGACTTCGACCCACGAGACCTCTACAATCGCGACAAACGTATGGCAGACCGTCTGGGCTGGAAGCACGCGAATCTATTCCCAGTCCTCGATATGTTCACCAAAACCAAAGCGAAGCTCCGCTCGAGCCACGCCAAAAAACTCAAATATTAGCTGGAATTCACCCCTGGTATTCTCACGAATACCAGGGGTTTGTACTGCTTATTTGCGTTGCACGTAATGTGGGGTATGGCAGTTGATGCACTACCTTTAAATCACTTATCCCGTAAGAGCATTTTTTGTGGAATTTTTCGAAATTATTGTGGGAGGTTAAGTGACACGCTTACTAATATTCATTTTTGCACTTGTTTACACATACGGTCGGCATTGGTTGCCAAAACTTTATACATACGGTCGGTATTGGTTGCCAAAATTTTATACATACGGTCGGCAGTGGCTGGAGAAACAACAAACAAAGCTATAATCGCCGCCGAGGAACAGACACACATAAAGGAGAAGTAATGACTAACAATGATGCAACAGAGCAAACACAACCAGAGGCAACAAAAGAAGAGTTAATAGGCGTTGCGAATAACATGTTTAAAGCCATAAATGGGCTCGTGTCGATATCTGAGTTGAAATATCCAGAAATGGAAAATGTCACACGTATGTTGGCCGATACCTTAGGCCGTATGGTAGCGCATACAACAAATGTCTTACCGCCACCATATAACGATCTAAGCGACCAATTTTTTATTGCGCGCTCCCTCCTCACAGAATTAATTGAAATCAACGAACAACGTAATGAAATTATGTTATCGTTATTGCAAACCGCTAACCGACTTGACGCGATAGTTTCTTATGACCAAAAAATCAACGCACCAGTTGAGTTACCTAAATCAAAGCGTCTTGTTAAAGAATGAATGACATACGCAATGTAGGACACAAAGTCTACCCTGATTGCTAATCTAGCGGTGATTTGAAACACTCAACGCACAGAGTGATGCCGCAATTTTGAACAAAACGCCGGCAGTGATTCGCGCGTGAATCTGCGCAACTCGCATCTTCTCAAGTTGACTATTCCATGTCTCAATGCGCTTGTGATACATTCGCAGGAGTCGTTGTTTCGCCGATGTATTGGAGTTGATATTGGCACATCAAATGACGATTATTGTCACACAGTATCATAAATCAAGTAGATTTCGTCTTGAGTCGAGAACTATTGTGGGTCGTTGGGCGAGTCGTTTACATCATTTTTCAACGATTCCAACATCGCTAGCACGTCGGCATCAACCGGCTTGACCGTTGGTGTGGCGCGTTGACGTGCGGGCTTGGCTGGTTGTGGTTGTATTTCGGGAACAACAGTCGCAACAGATTCGATATCGTTTACATCGTTTTTCAACGATTCCAACAGATCAAGCAGTGCAAGCACATCGGCATCAACCGGCTTAACCATCGGTGTGGTGTGTTGGCGTGCGGGCTTGGCTGGTTGTGGTTCCTTTTCGGGAACAACAGGGGCAACAGCTTCGATATCGTTTACACCGCTTTTCAACGATTCCAACAGATCAAGCAGTGCAATAACGTCTGGGTCAATGGGTTTGAAAGTCGATGCTGATCGTTGGTGTACGGGACTCGTCGATTGTTGTTCCTTTTTGTAATCAACCGTTGCCACGACGTCAGCTCCAACAGCCACTGCTTCGATGTCGGCACGTGCGTTGTCTTCGGCCAAACTGCGGCGTTGGGCTTCGGCCAATTCGGCAGCCGCCAATTCGGCGGCGGCGACTTGACGCCGAGCTTCGGCACCGCTACCAGCAGGAATGAGCTTACCGATGACGACGTTTTCTTTGAGCCCACGCAGGTAGTCGATTTTGCCGGTAATGG